>NZ_VOYO01000016.1:0-62895 GCF_013420255.1 Acinetobacter sp. YH01021 | reverse complement strand
ACTTTCAACTTTTGCCAGTGTTGATCTGTCAGCATGGTACGAGGCATAGCGAATAGTAAAATTGGGTTTGGCGATTTGATTTTACTACTTCGCTATTTTTTTAAGCTAAAAGTGTCAACACACCCTATTTATCTATATGCATTTTTTATATTTCTATCTTACAAAATCTTATAAAGATCAGTATTTAGACATATCTATTAAAGCCATATTTTCAATATAAATAATATATTGTTTTAATTAATATTTTCTTTAAAAGATCTTTTTTATATTCGACTAAAGAGATAAGCAAGGCTTTTCTATCCAGTATATCGAATATAGATTTATTGCTATGATATCCACAACTTCAGAACACCCAAACCTTACCATGTACTTATAAAATATCTATTTTCTCTCTCCAAAATAGATCAGGTACATCAGATTTGGGCTGCCTCTGACTTGATCAAGTTCATCAGAACTGTTGCTGCACGCTTGCATCTTCCGATCTCAAGCTCTCTTCAACCATGATCAAGCTACCTACTTAGATCGTAATAAAACTCTTATTTAACACGATTTAAAAATGCTTATACTCTAGGCAAGAATAGAATTAGGACAATTTCATGAAAAAGTTACTTGGCGTTATCTTGAGTGCCTCTGTATTGACTTTAACTGGGTGTGGTAAACAGGAAGCGCCTGCGAATGATGCAGCGCAAAGCAAAGATGCAAATGGTCTTCAGACTGTAACTATGGCTTCGACCGGTTCAGATGCAGACGTATGGCGTTATATCGCGACCCTGCCTGAAACCAAAGCAGCCGGTATCAAACTTGATGTAAAAAATTTCACTGACTATGTGTCAATGAACACGGCAGTAGCCAACAAAGAAATTGATGTGAATGCATTCCAGTCTTATGCCTATATGGTGGCTTACAACGATGCCAACACAGCCAAAATTGCACCTCTATCTACGACCTATCTAGAGCCTATGGGCATTTACTCAAGCAAAGTCAAATCTTTAAACGAGTTTAAAACTGGTGCTACCATTGCCATTCCGAATGACGGCGCAAACGAATCGCGTGCATTATTACTTTTACAATCAGCAGGTCTGGTTAAATTAAAAGCTGGTTTTGACAATGTCAAAGGCACAACGTCTGATGTGACCGAAAATGCAAAACAAATCGTGATTAAGCCAATTCAAATGGCAACTGCAGTACGCGTAAAAGACGAAGTAGATGCGATTGTGCTGGGCAATACCTTGGCAATGGAAGGTGGTTTAAACGTATTGAAAGATGCGATTTACTACGAGCCAATCGATCAAAGCACAAAAATGAATGTCAACGTATTAGCTGTTGCAGCAGATCGTCAAAATGATCCAGTTCTGCAAAAAGTAGGTGCGTTGTATCATACGCCAGCAGTAAAAGCATATGTTGATGAACATTTTGGTGGTACGAAAGTTGCGGTAAACAAACCTGTGACGTATTTAACTGAATCAAAATAGTACTATAATAGACTTTTAGAACAGGCAAGGACGATTTCTTGCCTGTTTTTTTATCCGTGATGCAGTTTTTGACACTATGATTGAATTTAAAGATATTTCAAAACAGTATGAGCTTAAGGGTCAAACCTTGCATGCCTTGAATCAGATTAATCTTCAGATTCCAACCGGCAGTATTTTTGGCATCATCGGTTATAGTGGTGCCGGTAAAAGCACCCTCATCCGTCTGATCAACCTGCTTGAGCGCCCAAGCTCAGGCAGGATTATCATTAACGGAACAGATTTTACCGCACTGGATGCCAAAGCATTGCGTCAAGAACGTGCCAGCATCGGCATGATTTTCCAGCATTTCAATTTAATGCAAACCAAAACCGTGGCAGCCAATATCGAAATGCCCATGAAACTCCTCGGCTGGAGCAAGGCAGAACGGGAAAAGCGCCTCGAAGAATTATTAGACTTTATTGACCTGAAACATAAACGTCATGCTTTTCCAGATGAATTGTCTGGCGGTCAAAAGCAGCGTGTTGGTATTGCCCGTGCCCTTGCCAATCATCCAAAAATTTTACTCTGTGATGAAGCGACTTCTGCACTTGATCCACAAACCACCAAATCTGTTCTACAGCTACTTAAAAAAATTAATGAAGAACAAGGCATCACCATTGTTATGGTTACCCATGAAATGGATGTAATTGAAACCGTGTGTGATTATGTCGCCGTGATGGAAAAAGGTGATGTGATTGAAACCGGCAGTACCTTACAAATATTCAGTCAGCCCCAGCACCCGACGACCAAGAATTTTATTCAGACCGTATTACAGCAGCATTTACCAGTCAATATTCTGAATAATCTGGAAAACCAGAATCACAACAGTATTTATTGCCTGAAATTCCTTGGTAGCTCGGCACAGGAAACCGTGATTCAAGCGGTGATTAAACAGTTTGATATCAGTTTAAATATTCTGTTTGCCAATATGACCGAAATTAATGGCACGGTGATTGGCCAGATGTTTATTCAGCTACTGGGTGATGCACAAGAAATTCAAGCAGCAATAAAATTCCTTGAACAACACGGCGTACAAGTCGATCAGGCGGGAGTACAGGCATGAGAGATTTGATTGTACAGTGGCTGACGACGATCACTGCACCGTTCTGGAAAAGCTCCCTGTCGATAGATCAGTTCGTGACAGCGCTACAAGAAACCTTTCATATGGTGTTCTTCGCGATGCTGTTTGGCTGTATCTGGGGCTTTATTCAGGCGATTACCCTGCTGGTGACACGTCCAAATGGGATTCTGCCGAATCGTGTGATTTATCACGGTCTCAATCCGATTGTGAATGCGCTGCGTTCGCTGCCATTTATTATCTTGTTGATTGCGGTGATTCCACTGACCAAGTTAATTGTCGGCACATCAATTGGTACATGGGCAGCGATTGTTCCATTGACCATTTATGTCGGCCCATACATTGGTCGCCTGATTGAAACATCTTTGCTTGAAGTGAATGAAGGTATTATCGAATCTGCCCAAGCGATGGGCGCGACGCCAATGCAAATTATCTTTAAGTTTATTCTGCCGGAAGCGCGTAGCTCACTGATTCTAAACTTGACTACTGCTACCATCAGTTTGATTGGTGCAACGGCAATGGCCGGTGCTGTCGGTGCGGGTGGTATTGGTGACTTAGCGATTTCTTATGGTTATCAGCGTTTTGATACCTCTGTAGTCATCATGACGGTGATTGTATTACTGATTCTAGTGCAGATTGTACAAAGCCTCGGTGACTGGTTATCCCGACTTCGTTAAGCTAGTTTTTATGTATGAATAAAGCCCTCTAAAAAGAGGGTTTTATTGTTTTTAATACTTACGATCCCTTTCTCATTATTTCAAAGTAAAGTCCTGCAACTATTTGATACGTGCCACGGCGACAGGAAGTCGCCCGTTGATTTGTGGCACATGGAAGTGCCATCAGATCAACAAAGGGGTTTTGTTACTTTTGTCCCGTCAAAAGTAAAAGAAAATATCTTCTAACAACTAACTAAATAATCAGCTTAAAAAATCAAATTCAAACTTGACCTAAAAGTTAGCCATTTCCCCTCAATTTCAAACTGAAACAATAAATCCCATGTTAAACTATTCAATGGTTTTAGCAGGGACTCATCTATGCACTTTGTTCATCTTGGTATTCATACAGAATTTTCGATTACTGAATCCATCGTACGGATACCTGACTTGGTCAAAGCTGCCGAAGAAGAACAGATGCCTGCCCTTGCGCTCACGGATCTTTCTAACCTGCATGCTGCCGTCAAGTTCTATGGCAAATGCCTGGGCAAAGGCATCAAGCCGATTCTGGGTTCCGAAATTCGCCTGAATGATGCCGAACATCGCATGACCTTATTGGCCATGACCAATACCGGCTGGCGTAACCTGACGGAACTGGTATCTGAAGGCTTTATCAGTGGCCAGCAACTGGATATTCCCTGCGTTCAAAAACAATGGATTTTAAATCAGCCTGAGGACATGATTGCCCTGCTCGGCATGCATTCCGATGTCGGCAAAATGCTGATGAGTTCAAATCCGCAAAAAGCGGAACCGCTGCTAGAAGAATGGGTCGAAAAATTTGGTAATCGTGTTTATCTTGCCCTGACCCGTACCAATCGTCCGGATGAAGATAACTTTATTCTGGAAGCCGTTAAGCTGGCAAAAAAATACAATATCGGTGTGGTCGCACATAATGATGTGCATTTCATGACCCGTGAAGATTATGAAGCGCATGAAGCACGGGTATGTATTGCAGATGGTTATGTGCTTGGTGACAACCGCCGCCCTAAAACCTATTCACCTGAACAATATTTCAAATCTGCTGAAGAAATGACGGCGCTGTTCTCGGATATTCCATCTGCGATTGAGAACACCTATCACATTGCCAAACGCTGTAATGTGACGCTGCAACTGGGCAAATACTTCCTGCCTGATTATCCGATTCCTGAAGGTCATACCATTGATACCTTCTTTGCACACTTGTCCAAAGAAGGTCTGGAAGAACGCCTGAATTTCCTGTATCCGCCTGAACAACGTGATGAAGACTGGCCAGAAATCCGCAAGCCTTATGATGAGCGTATCGAATACGAGATTAACATCATTAACTCGATGGGATTCCCGGGCTACTTCCTGATCGTGATGGACTTCATTCAGTGGTCGAAAAGTAACGGCGTTCCGGTCGGTCCGGGCCGTGGTTCGGGTGCAGGTTCACTGGTCGCCTATAGCTTAAAAATTACCGATCTTGACCCGCTGCGTTATGAACTGCTGTTCGAACGTTTCCTGAACCCGGAACGTGTTTCGATGCCCGACTTCGACGTCGATTTCTGTATCGCAGGCCGTGACCGCGTGATTGACTATGTAGCACGTACCTATGGCCGTGATGCGGTCTCCCAGATTGCAACATTCGGCACTATGGCGGCCAAAGGTGCGATTCGTGATGTTGCCCGCGTTTTGGGTAAATCTTATGGCTTGGCGGATCGTATCTCGAAAATGATTCCGACCAAGCCTTTAGGTCTAAGCCTGCTTGAGTCACTAGAAGCTGAACCCCAGCTTAAAGATATCGTCACCAATCCATCCAATCCAGACCATGACGATGCAGCCGAAATCTGGGAAATGGCACTAAAACTGGAAGGTATTACCCGAAACACTGGTAAACATGCTGGTGGTGTGGTGATCTCGCCAACCAAAATTACCGATTTCTCTGCGGTCATGTGTGATGCCGATGGTACCGGACGCGTGGCACAGTTCGATAAAGACGATGTCGAATCTGCAGGTCTGGTGAAGTTTGACTTCTTGGGTTTGCGTAACCTGACGGTGATTGAAGATGCGGTTAAAAATATCAATAAACGCATCAAAGCGGATAAACCTTTAGATATTGCTTATATCCCGCTTGAAGATAAAGACGCATATCTGGTCTTTGCCAATGCCAACACCACCGCGGTATTCCAGTTTGAATCCGTGGGCATGAAGAAGATGCTGAAAGAGGCACGCCCGAGCAAGTTTGAAGAAATTATTGCCTTCGTATCGCTGTACCGTCCAGGCCCGATGGATCTGATTCCTGACTTTATCCACCGGATGCATGGTGGCGATTTTGAATATCTGCATCCATTGCTTGAAGGCGTGCTAGAACCCACCTACGGGATTATGGTGTATCAGGAACAGGTAATGCAGGCTGCACAGTACTGTGCCGGCTATACCCTTGGTGGCGCGGACTTGTTACGTCGTGCCATGGGTAAGAAAAAACCGGAAGAAATGGTCAAACAGCGCCAGATCTTTATTGAAGGTGCATCGAAAAAAGACATTGATGAAGCGACCGCCAACCATATTTTCGACTATATGGAAAAGTTCGCTGGCTATGGTTTTAACAAATCGCATGCGGCTGCCTATGCCCTAGTTGCTTACCAGACCGCATGGCTGAAAGCGCATTATCCGGCTGAATTCCTGTCGGCAGTATTGACCTCGGAGATGCAGAACACCGACAACGTGGTATTCCTGATTGATGACTGTCGCAAGAATAATCTGGAAGTTTTACCGCCGTCAGTGAATATGTCGCTGTATCAATTCCATGCTATCGATGAGCAAACCATTGTCTATGGTCTGGGGGCGATCAAAGGCGTCGGTGAAGCGGCGATGCAGTCGGTGATTGACTCGCGTGCACAAGAAGGTCCATTCCGTGACTTGTTTGATTTCTGTCATCGTATTGACCTGAAAAAAATCAATAAGCGTACTCTAGAAGCACTGATTCGTTCAGGTGCACTGGATTGCTTGGGAATTGACCGTGCCGACCTGATGGCGCAACTGCCTGAAGCGGTTCAAGCTGCGGAACAGGCACGTTCCAATCGTGAAACCGGCATCATGGACCTGTTTGGCGAAGTGGAAGAAGTTCAGCGCAAGCCATCTAAGCCAGTCAAACCATGGGCAGATGAAGTTCGTCTGAAAGGTGAAAAAGATACACTTGGTCTGTATTTAACCGGTCACCCGATTGATGTGTATCGCAATGAACTGAAAGCCTTTGTGCCTAGTCAGATCAATGAGCTGACGCCAACACGCCGTGGTGTGACCACCGTGTTTGCAGGACTGGTGGTGGATATTGCCAATTTCCCGAACCGGATGATGATGACACTGGATGATGGTACGGCACGGATTGAAATTTCAGCCAATCACGAACGCTTCAACCGCTTTAAAGAGATTATCCAGCTCGATAAAGTGGTGGTGATTGAAGGTGAAATTTATGAGCGTGAAGGCTTTGACCGTCCGATGGGACGCCTCACCAAAGCATTTAGCCTGAATGAAATTCGCCAGAAACGTGCCAATAGCATCAAGATTACCCTCACAGCCGAGCATTTCAGCAAGAGCTTGAGCCGTGACTTGCAGCAGATTCTGACTCCTTATTGCAATGTCGATATGTCGGCACATATTCCGGTGATTCTATATCTGGATTACCCGTATGCCACGACTGAACTGCATCTGGGTCTCAACTGGAAAGTCGCCCCACTGGATGAGCTCCTAGCCAAATTGCGTGATTATTTTGGTAAAGAAGCCTTGCATATTGAGTATCAGGTCAAGTCCAAAGCTGCCAAAGCCGTGTCCTATGAACAGGCCAAGCCGGTGGATATTCCTCCGCCGCCTGCGGGCATGAGCATGGATGATGCACTGGAGCTGTATCAGGCTGAATCCCAGCCGCAATATTCATAAATCCTGATCTTTAAAACACCTTAAAATTGGAATCCTCATGAGTCAAATTGACAATGCTGCTGTTTCAGCACATCTCTCCCATGTGCGTATTGTCATGGTCAAGACCACTTTACCTGCCAATATCGGCAGTGCCTTACGTGCCATGAAAACCATGGGCTTGTCCAAGCTGGTTCTGGTGGCACCGAAAACCTATCCGCATCCGGATATTGACGCGCTGGCCGCGGGTGCAACTGACCTGATCGAGCAGATCGAGATTGTAGAAACCCTTGAAGATGCCATTAAAGACTGTCAGATTGTATTCGGTACCAGCGCACGTAGCCGTACCATTCCCTGGCCGCTGTTAGATGTGCGCCCTGCCGCTGAAAAAGCCATGTCCGCCGTGGTACAAAATCAGCAGGAAGTCGCGATTCTATTTGGCCGTGAAGACCGTGGTCTGACCAATGAAGAACTGGCGATGGCCAATTATCATCTGACTATTCCTGTGAATACTGATTATGGCGTACTGAATGTAGCTCAGGCGATTCAGGTGATCTGCTATGAGATGCGCATGGCAACGATGAGTCAAATTGAACAGCCACGTGATGCTAAAGCGACCATGCAAGTCATTGATGGCATTGAAATGGAATGGGATGAACCTTTAGTCAATCATGCGCAGATGGAACAGTTCTATCCGCACTTGGAAAAAATGCTGGCAGAAATTGAATTTATGGATCCAAAAAATCCAAGATTATTGCCTTTACGCTTGCGTCGTCTCTTCGGACGTATACAATTAGATCGTATGGAATATCACTTACTTCGTGGTATTTTTAGCCGTGTTCAGGCATTGAACAACGGCACCTGGAAAAAATCTTCACACACATCATCACAGGACGAGGATCAAATCTAATGCTAAAACAGCTCAAAGAAGATATACAAGCTGTCTTTGCGCGCGATCCTGCAGCACGCAATACCTTAGAAGTCTTAACCACTTATCCTGGCATTCATGCGCTGATCATGCATCGCATGGCACATGAGCTATGGAACAAAGACTGTAAAGGAACTGCGCGTGCGTTGTCTTCGTTTAGCCGCTTTGCCACCGGCATTGAAATTCATCCCGGCGCAAAAATTGGCCGCCGTTTCTTTATCGATCACGGTATGGGTGTCGTAATTGGCGAAACTGCTGAAATTGGCGATGACGTGACGCTTTATCACGGCGTGACTTTGGGTGGAACGACCTGGAATAAAGGTAAACGTCATCCGACCCTAGAAGATGGCGTGGTGGTCGGTGCTGGTGCCAAGATTCTAGGGCCATTTACCGTGGGTAAAAATGCCAAAGTCGGTTCTAATGCGGTCGTCACCAAAGCGGTTCCTGAGAACGCCACAGCTGTGGGCAACCCGGCACGTTTTATCACCAAAGACAAACCCAAAGATGATGCTGAAGCGCGTCGTCGTGACTATGCAGAAAGTATCGGTTTCCAGCCCTATGCCGCAACTGAAGACCAGTCCGATCCGATTTTGGAAGGCATGCGGATTCTGCTGGATCGCATTCAGCAAAATGAAAAACGCATGAACAACTTGTGCAATCGTCTTTCTTTGTTAGATCCGACCTTTAACAAGCAGCAACAGGATGGCCAGCCTTTGAGTAAAAAAGAGTTAGAGATTCTGGAAGAAGCGCGCCGTGAATGTGAAGCGCAAACCAGCCAATCCAAGGCCTGAATATCACACTTCACTCTGTAACACGGGTTTACTTGCATGATGGTTATAGTTTTCATAGACTGACGATCATGCAATTTTTGAATAGATGTTTTAAAAATAACAGAATGGATGACTATTATGACCTTTAAGCCCTTGGCACTTGCTTGCTTAGCATTCACAATTACTGCGTGTTCAACCACTCCTCAGAAATCTGCTGAGAAACCTGTAGATCAAGTGGTTTTTGTAGAGCCTGAACTGAGCCCACCATTTTATGCTTTAAATCCATTCAATTATAATGAACCACCTGAATTTGAAGTGCATTTGAAAAAAGCTGCAGCGCAGCCTGTAACCAAGATGGTGGTGACGGATCCTAATGATCCATCCAAGCAACTGACCCTGGATGTGAATAAACTGATTATTCCAGTGGTAGATAGCAATACCCGTGCAATGCGTTATGCAGCACTTGCCAATTCAAATGAAATCGATATCACCGAAATTGACGATTTCCTGCAAATGGTCGAAGGTAAGGCACGTCATTATCCACCACGTTTCAGCGATCGTCAGGAACGCCGTGGTTTTGAAGCCAAATTGCGTGAAGTCACCCGACAACTGGATACTTTAGCGGCCCGTCCAAATGCCTCTTTTGATGTGTTGATGCGTGCTTTTAAAGCCAGCGTGATGGCACGTAACCTGGATCTGGGTTCAGTTTATACCACCAATTCCCTGACCTATGCCCAGCGTATTCTCAAAATTAACCCGGATGATCCTGAAGTCAACTTCTGGTTTGGTTTTGGTCTGTCTGAAGGCGGTGGTCAACGTGAAGCCATCGCTTATCTGGACAAAGCCATGAAAGCTGGCGTTCAGGAGGCTTATCTTTCTGCAGCCAATAACTATATTGCATTGGAACAGAAAAAAAATGCCACTCAAACCTTGGCGAACTATAAGGTGAAATATCCGCAAGAAGCTGAAGTAGCCGACCGTCTGATTCAGGAAATTGAAAAAAATGGCCGCTGGAATGTTTGGCAAATTCTGCAAACATCAACACCCGCTCCGGCTACAGACCCAGCAACAGCACCGGTAACCCCATAATCAAGATTCGCTTCAATTTGATTACAAATAGACTGCTACGGCGGTCTATTTTTATGGGAAAAAATTAGTAAAATACAAAACATTATCCCGCTTTATAACTTGAATTCAGTGAAAAGTTTTATGCACGAAAAAATAAATAAAAGATTAATGCTGTGCACTTTACTCATCACCAGCGTACTCAGCGGCTGTCAGGTGGTCAGTGTTAAGGAACAGGCGATTAATGTCACGCTGAACAATGAGCGTGACAGCATCTTGACCCGCGACAAGCTTAGCGAAGCCAGTCTGAATGTGTTGTCCATGACAGGTCGTGAAGCTCAGATCTGTATTGATCAGCCCGAAGAATGTGTGGAAGATCTGAAAAGTATTCCCCAGATTTTAGATGAACAATTGCTTTCTACAGCAAGTGAATTATATCTAGCCAACTCCTTACAAAATGCCAAGTCTGCCGAATGCAACACCGGTGTTTTAAACAAAACCCGATCACCGGAAAAACAGCAACAACACAAGCAGAATATCCAGAAATGTCTGGATCAGCAGCTCACTATGCTGGATAAAAGCATTCGTTATAGCTATGCCTATCTATTTAAAACCGAGCGTGCGCCGCAAGAGCGTATTTTTGATAACCGCCAGGTCCAGATTCGTGACTTTTATAACCTGGCAATTGCTCATCTGATTCAACGCTATGCTGAACGTTATGAAGCCAAACAGTCCGGCCAGCGCATTCAGGTCGGTGACAGTGTATACACCATTGATCTGGAAAATTTTCCGCAGCTGAAAAACCAGACCATTGAACAGCTGATGTCCACCTATAACATGAACTTTTCCGGCCTACGTTCCATTACTCGTCGTGATGGTTTTGGTTCAGAATTTTTAGTGGTTTTACCTGAAGCACAGCAAACCGAGCAGGATAAAAAATATATTGTCGATCCGCTCAAGCACAACTATCCAAATGGTAAAAATCCTAACATTCATTCAGCACGCTATCTGGCGACCACCATTACTGCTGTACCAAAATCCGCGAATTCGACTGAACAGATTTTATCTACTTCGGAGTTTCACCTGAAACTGTATGACCCTTATAAACATGAAAAGATCAAAGTGGCTTCGAAAGAATATGCGCTGGCCGCCAACTTTTCTGCACCTTACGGCTTATGGCTGGCCGAGAACAATCTGGGGCGTTTAGCCTATCTAACCCTGATTAATCGCGAAGACAGTCTGAGCATGCCGCATCTGTACATGCTGGAACCTTATAATCCGGACAAGAAAGTGCTGGTATTGATTCATGGCTTGGCCAGTAGTCCTGAAGCCTGGATTCGTCTGACCAACGACATTATGGGTGATCCGGTATTAAGAAAAAATTTCCAGGTCTGGCAGGTATTTTATTCTACTAATATGCCGATTCTGGAAAGCCGTTTTCAAATTAATGCAGTGGTTCAGCAAGGCTTTGCCCAGGTCGCGAACAATGCGCCAGCCAAAAAAGATGCGGTACTGGTCGGACACAGTATGGGAGGAGTGATTGCCCGTTTAATGGTCAGTCAGGCCGATATTACCCAAGATGCATTTAAGCTGGTACAAAATACCCGCATTGCCCAGTTTAAAGATAATCCGTTATTTAAAGCACGCCTGCAAATGCAGCCTATTCCGAACTTTAGCCGAGCCATTTTCTTAGCGACACCGCATCGTGGAACGGAATATGCCGACCGCTGGCACACCAAACTGGCCCGTAAAATTATCCGTATACCGGGCGCATTTTTGGGTGCCTTTGCCGATACCCTGCAAGGTGAGATCGGGCTAAACGAGTTTGTCAAAGAACTGGGGCATGACCTGATTCAAAATGGCCCAAGCGATTTGAGTGAAAATTCGAAATTCACGGCGTTGACCCAGGATATTCAGCCTTCTAAAGATATCAAATTTCACTCGATTATCGGCAATACCGTAGATACGCAAGACACCAAGCTCATGAGCGATGATATCGTTTCATATGAGAGTGCTTACCTAAATGGTGCTGTATCTAGCAAAGTGATTAAGGGCGGCCACTCGATTCAGGAAACGCCTGAAGCCGTGCTGGAATTACGCCGGATTCTCAGATTACATCTCTCAGACCTCGGTCTTTATGATCCGGAATAAACTATCGTCTTGATTGAGACTTGCCACCGCATGTTCGCATCCGGTGGTTTATTTTTTTTAAAATTGCAAATAGTGCTGAATAAGAAGCCATAGCGGCAGATCTGAGCGCTGACTTAAACATTCATCTGGAATTTCATTTCTTTCTAAAAATTAAATTTGATAGACTTGCTGCAATACAGCTTTAAAGCTGAATTGAATCAGCAGATTCATTTCACATTTTCGATCTCCTGTGCTCAATCATGTGGGATTGGCCAGACTGAAAACGTGCTTTAAATTTTCCTGCATAGCCTATTGAGCAGTATTTGCATTTATCTCTTGTTGAAAGGATTTATTTTTAATGACCAGTTCAGAAATTATGGCTGATCTTTCTACCTTAACGCCCATGATGCAGCAATACATGTCGGTGAAAATGCAGCATCCGCATTCTTTGATGTTTTATCGTATGGGTGATTTTTATGAACTGTTCTTTGAAGATGCACACAAGGCAGCCAAGATTTTAGGCATTACCCTGACCCATCGTGGTAAAGTCAATGGTCAGCCGATTCCTATGGCGGGCGTGCCTTATCATGCAGCCGAGGGCTATCTGGCACGTCTGGTCAAAAAAGGCGAAACCGTGGTGATCTGCGAGCAGATCGGCGAGGTTACTGGGAAAGGACCGGTTGAGCGTGGTGTAGTTCGGATTATTACGCCGGGCACCCTGACCGATGATGCCATGCTGGGTGCACATCAAAGCTCGAATCTGGTGGCTTTATGTATTCAGCAGAGTCAGATTGGCATTGCACTTCTCGATCTCAGCGCTGGCTTATTTAAAGTACAGCAGCAGGATTATGATCTTAACCAGCTCATGATTGAACTGGCACGTTTGATGCCAAGCGAAATTCTGCTGGATGAAAATATCGCTGATCCGACATTGACCGAACAACTCAAACAGCAACTGGATATCTCGCTCACCAAACGTCCAAATGTTGATTTCAACCTGAATAATGCACAAAAAACCTTATGTGACCAGTTTGCCGTCAGCACGCTTTCAGGTTTCGGAATTGATCATTTACCTTTGGCTAAAGCAGCCGCAGCGGCACTGATTCACTACGCCAAAGAAACCCAGAAAACTGCGTTACCGCATATCCGCACGATTCAGCTAGAACAGAGTTCAGATTTTATTGCTTTGGATCCGGTGACACGCCGTAATCTTGAACTGATTGAGCCTTTATTTGAACATGGAACATCCTTATTTCAGCTGATCAATGATTGCCAGACTGCCATGGGGGGGCGCTTGCTCAGTCGCACCCTGATGCAACCTTTACGCGATACAGCCTTGCTGGATGAGCGCCTGGATGCCATTCAAGCCCTGCTGCAAGGTTTCCACGAAGTACCTGTACGTTTGGTACTAAAAGAAATTAGCGATATTGAACGCGTGCTGAGCCGTATTGCACTTGGCAGTGCCCGTCCACGTGATCTGGTGCAATTGCGACAGGCCTGCGCGCAAATTCCATTTTTACGCCATGCCCTGCAACCGATTGTCAGTCAGCAACAGTCCAAACTTTTAGTACAACTCAATGAAGAACTCGGCGACTTCCATGATCTACATCAACGTCTGATGTCCGCCATTGTGGAAAATCCACCCGTCCTGCTTCGTGATGGTAATGTCATTGCAGAAGGTTTTGACAGTGAACTCGATGAACTACGTCAGATTCGTGATCATGCCAGCCAGTTCCTGATTGATCTGGAAATTAAAGAGCGTGAACAAAGCGGCATTCCGGGACTGAAAATTGGCTACAACCGCGTCAGTGGCTATTATATTGAACTGACCCGCGCACAGGCTGAACAGGCACCCGAGCACTATATTCGTAGGCAAACCCTGAAAAATGCCGAACGCTACATCACACCTGAACTGAAAGCATTTGAAGACAAAGTCTTATCAAGCGAATCGCGTGCCTTGGCCCGTGAAAAAATGCTGTTTGAAATGCTGCTGGATGAACTGCGTCAGGATATCGGCAGTTTACAGATGATGAGCAGCGCCATTGCCCAGATTGATCTGATTGCTAATTTTGCCCATCAGGCGCGTTTACGCAACTGGTCGCGTCCAAAATTCAGCCCGGAAGTCGGCGTCAGTATTACTGCCGGTCGACATCCGCTGGTAGAAGCCCTGAGTAAAACCGCCTTTACGCCGAACGATACGCGACTGGATTTTTCCCATCGGATGGCGATTATTACCGGTCCGAATATGGGCGGTAAATCGACCTTTATGCGCCAGACTGCATTGATTGTATTACTGGCTTATTGTGGTGCCTATGTTCCGGCACAAGCTGCAACCTTAGGTCCGGTTGACCGTGTCTTTACCCGTATTGGTTCTGCCGATGATTTATCGACCGGCAAATCAACCTTTATGGTGGAAATGACCGAAACCTCGCAAATCCTGCATCATGCCACCAGCCAGTCTTTGGTACTCATGGATGAAGTTGGCCGTGGAACCAGTACCTATGATGGCTTGTCTTTGGCTTGGGCCTGTGTGCTGGATCTGACCAAACGCATTCAATGTTTATGTCTATTTGCTACCCATTATTTCGAACTGACTGAACTGGATAAGGAAAGTGGCATTAATAACTACCATGTCACGGCCAAAGAGCTGAATGGTAATCTGATTTTATTGCATAAGGTGCAACATGGCCCGGCCAGTCAAAGTCATGGCTTGCAAGTCGCGAAATTGGCAGGCATTCCGGCTGCGGTGATTAAAGAAGCGCAAAACCGCTTAAAGATTCTGGAAAAACAGCATCAGGCCAAGCCACTGAGCCCGCAGCATGATCTGTTTGCAATGCCTGAAGTTATGGAGCCTATAGAACGTATCATCGAAATTGAGAAAGAATCGCCTGCACTGGACTTACTTGAAGATATCGATGTAGACAGTTTGACGCCACGGGAAGCCTTGCAGCAGTTATATGCGCTCAAAGACCTGATCAAACAGCCAAGTTAATTCTCGGCCCTCGACCTCATCTGGCATAGGGTCGATGTCCTGAACATACCGATGAATGCTGTAATTCATCGGTATGCGACCTTTTTTCAAATTTAACAGCCCTATATATAACAAATATCAATAAAAGGAATTGTTAGTTCCCCCTGTTTTTGCCTAAAATACAGCATTCGTAATTAGAACCATATTTTTTAGGTAGCTGTCGCCATGACCTTCGTTGTCACTGAAAATTGTATTAAATGTAAATATCAAGACTGTGTTGAAGTTTGCCCTGTAGACTGTTTCTATGAAGGTCCTAATTTCCTTGTGATTAACCCGGACGAATGTATCGACTGTGCGTTATGCGAACCTGAATGCCCGGCAAATGCAATTTTCTCTGAAGACGAATTACCAGAAGGTCAGGAAGTCTTTATTGAACTGAATGCTGACCTGTCACAAAAATGGCCAAATATCACACAAATTGGTGACCAGCCAGCAGACCGTGAAGAATGGAATGGCAAAGCAGACAAATTACAATACCTTGAAAAGTAATTAGTTTAAACTTTAAAAGATCAGCAAATGCTGATCTTTTTTATACTCAACGCACACATTTCATTGCAATATTCTCCAAATTTCTCCCTATATTTAGTCTAAAATAGCGCTATTTTGTAAATATCTGATTTCTATAAATGAAGAACTTGTTAAAGGGATTATTGAGTCTTTGTATAATTCCTCTTGTTTTTGTGGGCTGTACCACGACCACAAAACAACCTGGACAGGCCACCACACCTGCTGGAAAACGGATTTACATTCCACAAGAACGTGTTCAATACGATCGTAAAGCCCACCCAAAAACTGTGCCTTATGTGTATACCCACTGGGTATCGGCACTGGATAATTTGTCACGCGTGCGTGAATATGAGGTTTTTCTGGAACGTCATGGGGTTGGCAATATCATTCCGAGTTTCGAATTGATGCGTACTGCACGTGATTGGGCCAAGTGTGGCCGTTCCCAATACATGATTCCAAGCCGTGAATTATGGGCCAATCAGATCCCAACTTTAAAAGTCTTTAAATATCTGGTTGCAGCCAATGTACTGACTGATTTTGAAGTCACGTCAGTCTATCGTGACCTGCCTTTAAACCAGTGTGCCGGTGGTGCCAACTCTTCACGCCATCTGTACAACTCTGCCATCGATTTCCGGATTGGGCCTGAATATCCGCAGGCACAAGATTATAGCTATATTGAAAATACCAAGTTCAAATTGTGTCAGTTCTGGGTACAGCATGGTCAAAGTCTGAATATGGGACTTGGCATGTATGCTTCAGGCCAAATCCACATCGATACCCAAGGTTATCGCACCTGGGGACCGAGTTTAGGCCGTAATTCCTCGATGTGTAATTACTAAGTCATGACAACCACTCTACAAAGTTCATTCAGGACATTGTAGAGCCTAAAAAATCATCACCTATAGAACAATAAATTGCGCTCTGCCGCGAAAAGTTTAAAATGCACGCATCGCAATCGAGGTGCTAAGACTATGCAACAAATGTGGACAGACATTGATCACTACATTGATTCACATTTAATTCCTGAAGACCCCATTCTGAATCAAACTCTTGAGAATACCGCAGCGCACGGTTTTCCTGATCATCTGGCTGTAGCACCAAATCAAGGCATGTTGTTGCAGATGCTAATCCAGATGAACCAGTGTAAACGTGTACTGGAACTCGGCACATTTGCAGCATATAGCACCATGTGGCTGGCACGTGCCTTGCCGGATGATGGCTATATCCTGACGATTGAAGGACGTGATACCCATGCGGCAATGGGTCAGGAAAATATTGATCGCGCGCAGCTTAAACAGACCGTTGAACTGAAATGCGGCCGTGCAGCAGATGTGCTTAAAGCCCTGCCTGAAGATACTAAAGCTTTCGATTTCATCTTTATTGATGCAGACAAACAGAGTTATCCAGAATATCTGGAACTCAGTTTAAACCTGTCCCACTCAGGTACGCTTATTTTTCTAGACAATGTGATTCGTGCTGGCGAGATCATTAATCCGGACAATAATAAACCAAGTATTGAAGGCATTCGTGACATGTTTAAAGCGCTTCAAAATCATCCACGTATCTTGTCATGCACTGCTTTACAAACGGTTGGCAGCAAAGGACATGATGGTTTTGCACTCGCGATTGTGAAATAAAACAAGAAGAACAAAAATCACCCAATGACATATTTATTATAAATAACATTAACTTATAAATATTAACCACAGAGTTATCCACAATATATGAGGATAACTCTGGTCATTTTTAAATCAAGCTGTAACAATTTACGATTAGACTTCGCGCTTGGCTATTTTATGCAATCCTTACTTCGCAACCAGTAAAGGTACTTTGGAATTCCGGAAAATCGTGGTCGCAATACTGCCCAAAAAGAACTGGTGAATTTTACTGTGACTAAATGCACCCAACACGATCAGTTGAATCCCGAGTTCCTGTTGATAGGTCAAAATATTTTCTGCGACATCGCCATAGCGGTATTGTGGCACCACATCTAAACCGGCCTGATTTAAATATTGCAAAGGTTCATTTAGAATTTCAGCATGATCACCGATATATAACAGATGACATTGCAATAAGCGCAGCAGATCACTTTCCGCAATCCGTTTCATCATCTTGATACAGGTCGGTGAATATTCATAGGCGAAAATAAATCGTGTCGGCGGCTTAAACTGTTCTCCGACCGTCATCACGGTACAGTTTGCCCCACGAATAAAATTTTCCACATTGGTACCAATCGGTTTGTTTTTTTCAGCGGAGCGTTCACCGAGTAATCCAATCACTGCGATATCATCAGGCTGCAGGATCTGAAAGCTTTGTTCCAGAAAATCACCCTTTTCCTGAATATGGGTGGTTTGAATGCCGTGTTCTGCCAGAATCCGCTCCGAAATGTGTTGCAGCAGGTTATTGCTATAATCCAGCGCGATTTCACTTTGTTTTTGTTCAAGCTCAGCCAGTTCTTTCAGTAACATGGCATTACTTTCAAAGCCAATCACTCCGCTGATTTCCCCCAGATGATAACTGGCCGGGTAATAATCCAAAACCTGTAACAGAACCAGTTCACGGCCAGTCTGTTTGGCAATCCATGCCGCCGCGTCTGCCAGCGCGTTTATACATGGCGATGAGTCGATGCAGGCGATGACACGTTTCATGTTTAGCCTCTCTTCTATTTATGATAAAAATTTCTTAGTTATTTTTAACTTAGCATAAGCATTCAAAAATGTGCAGCGAAATCTGTAAGGCTTGACTTGAAATATGTTAACTTTTATGTGAACAAATATAGATCAACATATCGATCTATCTTCTGAGTCAGGCTGTTGCATCAAGCAATTGACCTCCAAAAGCTTATTCACGATAGCGAATGAATTGGGCCGGATTACCGGCAACAATCGCACGCTCCTCGACATCCTTAGTCACAATACTGTTCATTCCCACCACGGCCTGATCTGCGATTTTAATTCCGTCCTTGATACCGACATGCGCACCGAGCCACACATCCCGTCCGATCTCGATGCCTTGCGAACGTACCGGCTGCTGATAAATTGGCTGCTCGGGATCCATGCCGTGATCAAAGGCATAAAGATGACAATAAGCGGCGATACGCACCTGATCATGCAGTTTAATCCCCACCCGACCGCCATCCAGAATACAGTGATGATTAATCGCCACTTCATTCCCAATGTCGAGTGGACCATGCAAGGTGCAATCTGCGGCAATAAAGGTATTATCACCGATGATGATTTTGCGCCCCGGCTCGGCGAAGATATGTGCCAGTGGTGAAATAAAACAGTTTTCACCAATCTCGATGGTTTCCATCTCCATCAGATAAGCCTGATATTCCTTTTGCCATGCTTCTGCCCAACCGCGATTTTTTGGCTTTAAGGACCAGTACAGCCAAGGCATATAGTTCAGGCGATGTTTATGCTGCTCACGATATTTCAGTAATGGATCTACGTCAGTCATCTGTCGCTTCTTCTATGATTTTGAGCTGTTCCCGGCCGCGGGTCACATCTTGAATTTTTAAGGCAAAAGGTTGAATTTGATGTAACTGAAATAAGGCACTGACCTGTACTCCTTCAGCTGTATATTCTTCCTGATAATCGATTTGCTGCTGATTCAATTCATACTGAAAGATGGCCCATTCATTGAATTGACAGGAAAATTGCACCTTCTTCTTTTCAATCAGTTCAATTTTTTCTGCCAACAACAAACATTGTCCAGCGCAACCGCCATAGGCACGTACCAAGCCCCCTGTTCCCAGCTTGATCCCGCCATACCAGCGATTGACCAGTACCAGCACATTGGTCAGCTCATTGCCTTCAATGGTCGCCAGAATCGGGCGTCCCGCTGTGCCTGAAGGTTCACCATCATCATTAAAGCGTACCTGATGGCCAATTTTCCAGGCCCAGCATTGATGCGTGGTGCTTGGATCACGATAAGTTTCCAGAAAATCTTTGACGTGCTGCTCATTCTCAACAGGGGTGGCAAAGGCCTGAAAGCGGCTTTTTTTGATGTCTTCCTCAAAACTGACCAGGCTGGCAATGGTAAATGGCATAACTTCAGGCTTTAAACTCTCACTGCTGCAGTATACCCGCTTTGCACAGACAAATAAAAAGCCTCTCCACGGAGAGGCCTGATTTTGATCGATTGTTTTACTCAATTGCTTGGCAAATATTACCGTTCACGCAAGGCTTCTTTGGCTTTATTAAATGGCTTGATCAGATAATCCATCACGGTTTTTGAACCAGTACGAATATCCACGGTGGCCACCATCCCTGGAGTAATATTGAACTCCTGCCCGGCATTATTGCTGAGCTTGTCGCTATCGGTACGGATATACACCCGATAATAAAATTGATCCTGCTTGACTTCATCACGCAAGGTATCCGGTGAAATCATCGCAACTTTACCATTCAACCCACCATAGATCGAATAATCATAAGCTGTAATTTTAACCAATGCTTCCTGATCAGGGCGAATAAAGGCAATATCACGCGGCGAGATTCGTGCTTCAACCAGTAATTTTTCATCCAGTGGCACGATGGTCATCAACTTGCCATTTTGTGGAATCACGCCGCCCAGCGTCATCACATCAATCTCTTTGACTACACCGCGAACCGGTGATTTAAAAACAGTTCGGCTCAAAGTATCCGACTTGCCACGTACCACCTGTTGCTGGGTTTCTACATCAGTATTGGCTTTGGACAATTCTTCCCGCGCATTCACATAATATTGATTACGGATATCATTCATCTGATTACGCAGGTCATTGGCTTCACGTTTTAGACGCAACACTTCAACTTCACTGGCTGCCCCTTTGGCGACCAAGGGAGCGGTCATTTCCAGTTCTTGCTGCACCAGTAACAAAGCCTGTTCCAGGCCTGCAACAGATTCTTGCAAATTGGCTCGACGCGACTGATACAGGGCCGTTTCTTCTTTAACCAATTTGGGGTATTTCAACACTTCTTCAGGAAAGACCAACGGTGCGCCGGTGACTTCCGCACGTAAACGGGCTGAAGTGGCACGTGACGACACCAGCAAGGATTCTGATTCACCGACATTGGATTCAAAGCGGGTCGGATCAAGCTGGGCCAATACTTGCCCACGCTCGACAATTTCACCTTCTTTGACGTTGAGTGTGGTCAGAATACCGCCATCCAGAGACTGAATCACCTGCTCTTTGGATGATGGAATTATTTTCCCGGTACCGGTAGACACTTCTTCCAATTTGAATAACCAGGCCCAGCTCAGCAATACCAATAGGCCAATGCCGATAATCCAGATGATGACACTTGATTTCGGTAAGGGCGGTTCCTGAAAGCTGACCTTGCTGGAACGTTTTAGTTGCTGTAGTTCACTCATGCTCTTGCTCCTACAACCCGCTTATTACCACCCTGCGACTGATTCAGGATCTGATCCCGTGGCCCATCCATCACAATCTTGCCATCATTGACCACCAGAATACGATCCACCAGTTCCAATACCGCACGGCGATGGGTCGCAACGATCATCGTACGATGGGTTAAATAACCTTTAAGATGATCA
The DNA here is from genome assembly GCF_013420255.1 of Acinetobacter sp. YH01021. Classification (GTDB taxonomy): domain Bacteria; phylum Pseudomonadota; class Gammaproteobacteria; order Pseudomonadales; family Moraxellaceae; genus Acinetobacter. The sequence continues at coordinate 41,751 of NZ_VOYO01000016.1, read as the reverse complement.
ATCAACTGTTTTTCTGACACATCATCAATGGCAGCGGTCGGTTCATCCAGTAGCAAAATTTTTGGTTGACGGATCAATAACCGTGCCAATAACAAGGCTTGACGCTGCCCACCAGAAAAGCCGACACCACCCTCTAAAATGATATGATCCAGTCCTTCTTTTTTCTCCTGTACAAATCCCAGTGCACCGGTAATTTGTAAGGCTTCCAGAATTTGCTGATCGGTGGCCAAAGGTGCACCCAAAGTCAGGTTTTCACGAATTGAACCATAAAATAACTGCGAGTTCTGATTTAGCAAACTCATATCACGCCGCACATCTGACGGATCAATCAGGGTCAGATCAATACCATCCAGCTTGACCTTGCCCTGTAACGGTGTCTGCATCCCAGACAAAAGCTGTAACAAGGTCGATTTTCCTGCACCATTACGGCCCAGAATCGCGATTTTCTCCCCCGGCTTGATTTCCAGCTTGGGAATCATCAAACTCGGTTTCGGATCATCATCGCCATATTTAAACACCACACCGTTGAGCTCATAATGCCCATCCAGTGCCGGACGATGAATCAGGTGCGAATAGTCCGGCTGATCCACCGGTTTTTTCATCAATTCATCCAGACCGGATTTCGCTACTTTGGCCTGCTGCAAGCGACCCAGTACGCCCGTAATTTTTGAAATTGGTGCCAGCATGCGTGAAGATAGAATCGAACAGGCCACCAGTGCGCCTGTGGTCATGTCACCCTCCATCACCGCAAAAGCCCCGACCAAGACTACAATTGCAAAGGTCAGTCCCTGAATTTTTTGGGTCCAGGCGGTCATCAAGCCGACAATTTTACGTTGCTGCATGCTGACATCGGCTGACACTTCATTCATATGATTCCACTGATTCTGGAAACGCGTTTCAGCTCTTAACAGCTTGATGTCTTCAATTCCTTGTACAGCTTCTACCAGCAAGGCATTGCGGATGGCAGATTCACGCATCCCCAACTGGGCCAGCTGTGCCAGTTTTTTCTGCGCCAGAATCCCTGGAAGAATCATTAAGGGCACAACGAGTAACATGACCCAGAACAGATTGCCACCGATCACCCAGAAGATGCCTAAGAACAGGAAGAAAAATGGCAGATCGGCAATGGCCGTAACTGTGGTTGAAGTCACCAGCTCGCGGACGCCTTCCAGCTCGCGAATTTGTGAAATAAAAGTTCCTGTCGATTTGGAACGTTCGCTGTTTTTAATCCGTAATGAATGACCAAATACCCGGTCAGAAATTTTTAAATCCGCGCGTTTACCAATAATGTCTGAAAGATAAATACGGGATACCCGTAATACAAACTCAAAAATCGCAGCGATCAGTACACCACCTGCCAACACCCATAACGTCGGAATGGATTGTGATGGAATGACACGGTCATAGACATTCATCGAGAAGACTATCGTGGCCAATGCCAGAATATTGGCAATTAAAGACGCAAACATCACATCGATATAGCGCTTCCAGTCATTCAGGACAATCGACCAGAACCAGTTTTTCTCAAAGGGTTTGATATATTCATCCACCCGCGCATCTGGAACTGAAGATTCAGGACGCAGCACATAAAGATGCTTTATGCCAACCTCTAACGGCTCAACTGTAAAGCTTTGAGATAAACCTTCATCACCACTGAGCTGTATGCTGACATTGCCCTGTGTATCGATGCGTTCAATCACGCCCACATCACCACTATCGAATTCAACCATTAAAGGTAAACGCCATGGATTCAGCAGGCTGCGCTCAAATTTATTTTTACGGAGATTTAAACCCATCTGACGACTGACAATCTTGAGCATGTCATCAATGTCATGATGCTGATTCCAGTCCAGTTGCAGGCGAATCCGCTCCTCAGAAGGTTCGATCCGGTAATGCCTGGCAATATTTAAAACTGCATGAAGCCAAGGTTGATAATTTATTATTGTAGTACTCATGGCTGAACTTCAAACCCCTGAATAGAAATACTGTTAAGCGCATAAATATCCCCTGTACGGCCCGTGACCTGAATGTACTGTACGATCGCCGAATAAATATCATAGCGTGCCGATTCAATTTCCTGCGCGGCACTATGAATGGCTTGCTCTGCATTCAGCAAATCCACCACGGTTCGGGTACCCAATTTATATTGTTCTTGATACAGCTCTTTGGTGCGTATCGTGGTTGCGCGGCGCTGGGATAAAACCCCCATTTGTTTTTGTTTATTTTCAATTTGCTCGCGGATCAAGCGCACCTGATCTAGCACATCCAGATAGACCGTATTAACCTGTGCGCGTGCAGCTTCTTCGGCATAGCTTGCGGCACGGGTCTGTGAACGTGTTGCACCACCCTGATACAAATTACTGCTGGCTTCAATCATGACTGAATTATAGAAGCCATCATCTTCATTATTATTCGGATTCCGTCCATTCATCGCCTGACTCAGACTGCCTTTAACACTAATAGTCGGATAAGGACTTAATCGCGCCTGATCTTTTTGCAAACGGGCAACATTGACCCCGGCATGGGCCAAAATCATGTTCGGAATCTGGGTAAATTCCGGATCCTGATAAAGATCGGCCTGTGCCACAATACGATCAGGAATATCCCATTCAATGGCGGATACATCAAATCCTAGCAAGGTACGCAAGCGTTGTTGATATTGTCTTAATTGGGTCTGCTGAACAATCAGATTCGATTGCGCTGCTTCCAGATTGGACTGGGCCTGAATTGGGTCGGCCTGACTGCTGATTCCGGCGCGGGCACGCAAATTGGCAATTTCTGCAATCCGTCCAATGCCCTGAATCTGCTGCTGGGCAATCTGGGTAATTTGCTGATAGCGTTTGATATTCACTATTGCATCTGCTACTTCAAATGCGATCTGATCCAGACTAACCAGCACCCTTGCCTGTTCTTCTGCTAAACGGGCTTCTTCCACACTGACATTGGTTTTAATTTTGCCAAAGTCATACAGCATCTGGGTGGCATTCAAAGAAACAATTTGTCGTCCACGTTCACCGGAAGTGAGATCACCTGTCCCGATACCACCGGACACCTGCGGATAATAACCCGCTCTCGCCACATCGATATTCGCGGCCTGCGCAGATAATGTCGAAATACTCTGTGTGATTTCAGGACGTCGCTGCACTGCCCGGTGTACAGCTTCTACCAAATTCATTTTTTGTGGAATACCAGCTGTGACCGTAGGACTGAAAGCTGGCTGTCCTGACTGTGGCCGGGTAATTTGCGGCAGCTCAGCTACTTTTGATGTATCTAATGAATAATGACCGAGCGAGGTAATATCAATGGTATGCGCTGACCGTGTCGGCTTGGGTACAATCAGCTGACCCAAGCCATTCTTGAGATTGGTAAAATAATGGGGTGAGCTTTCTGCATGCCCCAAAGACACAGATAAAGGCAAAAGAAGAATTAATCTCCTTCTTTTTCATTCTGTTTTCCCCTAATTTCTTTAAAAGTGTTCTGCTCTAAATCGCATAATTATGTAATGTTTTCTTGTTTTAGCATAACAATAGGTCAAATCACTTTAAAAGAAATCTTTTTCACTTTGATTTGATCAAAAAAAACCCTGCATCCGACAACTGGCGTCTGATGCAGGGTTTTTATATAAAGCAGGATTATTTAAACAGTGAAATCATCACCCAGATAAACTTTTCTTACGGTCTCATTCGCCAGGATTTCTTCTGGTGTACCTTCAGCAAGCAATGCACCTTCACTAACAATATAAGCATGCTCACAAATCGCCAGCGTTTCACGCACGTTATGATCGGTAATCAGCACCCCAATTCCGCGATCTTTCAAGGTCGTAATAATATCCTTAATATCTCCGACCGAAATCGGATCGACACCGGCAAAAGGTTCATCGAGTAGCATAAATTTTGGATCAGCCGCAAGTGCACGCGCAATCTCGGCACGACGTCGCTCCCCACCGGATACACTCATACCCAAGGAATCTTTGATATGGGTGATTTTAAAGTCTGCCAGTAGCTCCGCCAGACGTTGCTGACGTTGTGCCTTGGTCATATCTTTACGGGTTTCCAGAATTGCCATAATATTTTCTGAAATCGTCAGTTTTCGGAAAATTGAAGCTTCCTGCGGCAAATAACCAATCCCCTTACGTGCCCGTTCATGCATTGCGAGGTCGGAAAGATCCAGATCATCGAGATAGATTTCTCCCTTATCCATCCGCACCAGACCAACCACCATATAAAAACTGGTGGTTTTACCGGCACCATTTGGTCCCAGTAACCCAACAATCTGGCCACTTTCCATGCTGAACGATACATCTTTCACTACCCAGCGTTTATTATAGTTTTTCGCCAGATGTTTAATGGTTAAGGTTTGAACCTGCTGCGATTGCTCCATTAATCACGCGCTCCCGGGAAGGATGTTGAACTAGAGGGTGGAATCACGATTTGTACACGACCAGACGATGAACCGGTTTTGTTTGGTGTTCCGGTGGCTTCGATATCGCCTTTGTTCATGCTGTATTTTAAAGTCGCACCACGAATACTGGCACCGCCCTGTTGCAGGAAGGCATTGCCTGACAAGGTAATAATCCCGGTTTCAGCATTGTAGACAATTTTCTGCGCCTGACCTTTGGCAAGACCTTTGGCCGGATCCACTTTTTGCTGGAACTGTGCCGGGCTGCCAGTAGCCGTAATCAGGCTGATCTGACGCTTATTGTTCAGATTGGCCACAATCGAATTGGCTTGCAGCTTCATGGTGCCCTGTTCAATGATGACATTGCCCGAATACGTCGTCACACCCGTCCGCTCATTGAAAGTCGCCCGGTCAGCCAGCAAGGTGATTGGCTGGTTACGGTCAGATGGCAGTGCAAAAGCAGCGATTGAACCGAGTCCAACCACAGTCGCCAGCGTCATACGCTTCAGGAAAGTGTGCATCATTTTGGCTTTAGGAGTTTGGTTCATACTTTCCTCGAATATTAAAGAATTCGTATTGACCATCATTAAGATTGGCTTTAAGACCCTGGCTGACAAATTCAGCCTGTGGAGATTCCACAATCACTGTCTTGTCTGTTTCAATTTCACGTGTTTTCGGAAAAGCGGTCAGTTCTTCAGTACGAAACTGCATTTTCCCATTTTGCATGATTTTGGTGGCGAACACTTCTTGAGAGAGTACAACTTTTGTATTGTCATCATAACCATGCGCCATTTTGGCAAAGAAAGTTGCATCGACTTTGCCATTGTCATAAGTCGATGCTCGCAGATTTTCTAGCTTTGAAGTTTCTAGCTGCAGGTTCTGCTCAAGTCGGTCCACTTGGGCACGAACCGACACCTGGCCTGTTTCATCCGTCTGGGTTAAGTTAATATTTTGAGCGGAATAGGTCATGCTGCGCGCAGAATCTGCCTGCAGCTTGTTGCCCTTGCCGCTGTAATAGTAATAACCACCACTTATTGCGGCAATAATCACAGCCGTAATATATAAAACTTTAGTATCCATAAGCGGTGTACTTAATCCAAAAGATATGACTTATTAATAAGGCGCACGAGTATATTTTTCAAGTAACTCTTGGTACATGCCTTTGGACATTAACAGCATATCGCAGATTTCACGCACCGCACCACGTCCACCTTGGGCCTGAGTCACCAGATCGGCACGGCGGCGAACTTCAACATGACCATTAGGCACGGTCACTTTCATGCCGGCAATGGCAAAAGCAGACAGATCAGGCCAGTCATCGCCCATGTACAGGCAATCTTCAGGATCAATGTTGAGCTGTGCGCAGGCTTCACGAAGTGCTGTACCTTTGTCTTCACGGCCCTGATAGACCAGATCAACACCCAGATCCGACATACGCTTTTCTACGATATTGCTTTTACGTCCAGTGATAATAATCACCTTGATCCCTGCTTGCTGAACCAGTTTCATGCCCAGACCGTCACGAATATCAAAGGATTTGATCTCATCGCCAGTATTAGTCAGCGTTACAAAGCCATCACTTAAAATACCATCTACATCAAGCACCAGTGCTGCAATATGACGTGCCTGCTCTAATAATACATAAGATGCCATTTATTAATTTACCCCAGCCTGAATCAGGTCATGCATACTAATCACACCAATGACTTTATTGGCATCATCAACAACTACAAATTGATTAATTTTATGCTCATTCATACGTTCCAGTGCCACCACTGCACGTGCTTCCTGAGAAATGGTCAACGGATTTTTGGTCATCACGTCCTGAATAGCCAGATTGACATCAAAACCTTGCTGCTTATCAATCAAGCGACGCAAGTCACCATCGGTAAAAATCCCCAGCAACACATCATTTTCATCGACGACTGTGGTTAAGCCCAAGCGCTTGTTGGAAATTTCGTACAATACTTTATTCATGGCGGTATCTGGCGAGACTTTAGGTAAATCTGCGCCAGTACGCATCAGATGCTTCACATGCAATAACAGACGCTTACCCAGCGCACCTGCAGGATGTGAGCGTGCAAAATCATCCGAGGTAAAGCCGCGAGCATCCAATAAAGCTACCGCCAAAGCATCGCCCAAAGCCAATGTTGCCGTCGTTGACGATGTCGGCGCTAAACCCAGTGGACAAGCCTCCTGAATATTACCCAGCGTTAAAGCTACATCAGCATTTTGTGGCATTGGACCACGATCATCACCACTGATGGTAATCAGCGGAATTTCCAGATGATTGATCAGCGGCATCAGCATCATGATTTCATCACTCTTGCCCGAGTTTGAAATTGCAATCAGCACATCACCAGCCACCAGCATCCCTAAGTCACCATGACCGGCTTCACCTGGATGCATAAAGAATGAGGGAGTTCCGGTCGAAGCAAAGGTCGCCGCCATTTTACGGCCAATATGACCTGACTTGCCCATTCCGGTAATCACCAGACGGCCAGTACACTGTAGAATAATTTCACATGCCCGGCTAAAACGGTCATCAATCTGTGTTGCTAAAATCTGTAGTGCATTTTCTTCGATGCGCAGTGTTTCAAGTGCGACTTTCTGGAAATCTAGTTGATTCGCTGTTTTTTGTGGATTCAAAGCCTGTTTACCTACGCTAAGGACAGAAAAAAACTCTGGTTTGATGGGCATAATTTTCGCAATTTTAGCATAGCTATGCAATTGTAAGCTTTCTAAATATAGAAGATTCGACGGATTTTTAATATATTCAGATTGTATTCAACTTGCGCAATCTGGTATCTCCGCCTCTACATTCACTCCATTTTTAAAGCGGTTATATGCGCTTGTTTTTATTTTTATAGAAACACGCTTACGCTATCCAAAATAAGTTTGGGTCAAATCAGACCAGACTCATTCAAATATAATTCCATCAGACTGGCAAACACTGCCTCTGAAAATGTAAGCTCAATATTCGCTATTTCACTTCCTGAACCCCTTCTTTATAAATCACTCTCGTTGCCTAACTCCCCTAAATAACTGAGGCTTTTTACGCTTTTATCTTTATGAATAATTATGCTTAGGTTAAGATGATTCATCCTTTTATTTGAAGTCTTTTGAACAGCTATGCAACCATTTGTTCTATATAACTCAGAGCAACGCAAAAAAGTAGAATTCGTACCTCGTGTTGAAGGTCAAATTGATCTGTATGTCTGTGGTATGACGGTTTATGACTACTGTCATATTGGACATGCACGTACAGTGGTTGCATTTGACTATATTATCCGTTTCCTGCGTAGCCAAGGCTGGAAAGTCAAATATGTGCGTAATATTACGGATATTGACGACAAAATTATTAAACGTGCCAATGAAAATGGCGAAAGTATCTCAGAATTAACAGGTCGCTTTATTGATGCGATGAATGAGGATTTTGCCAAACTGGGCTGCCTTGCACCTGATGTAGCACCTAAAGCCACAGATTACATCGATCAAATGCAAGCAATGATCGGCAACCTGGTCGACAAAGGTACGGCTTATCCTTCCAATAATGGCGATGTCTACTTTGAGGTCGAGAAATTCGCCAAATACGGTCGTCTATCTGGCCGTAAACTAGAAGATATGCAAGCGGGTGCGTCTGAACGTGTCGATGTCGAAGTTGAAAAGAAACATCCATTTGACTTTGTACTGTGGAAACATGCCAAGGAAAATGAGCCATCATGGGCATCACCGTGGGGTAATGGCCGTCCAGGCTGGCACATCGAATGTTCCGCAATGTCGACCTGCTGCCTAGGCAATCATTTCGATATTCATGGCGGTGGTGCTGATTTAACCTTCCCGCATCATGAAAATGAAATTGCACAATCTGAAGCATCTACTGGCGAACAGTATGTCAATTACTGGATGCATGCCGGATTTATTAATGTCGATGGCGAGAAAATGTCGAAGTCTTTAGGCAATTTCTTCACTATTCGCGACGTGATTGAAAAATTCCATCCGGAAGTGGTGCGTTATTTCATTGTGTCTTCCCATTATCGTAGCCCGGTGAATTACTCGGATGTTGCCTTAAAAGAAGCAAAAAATACCTTGTCTCGTTTCTACCATTCTTTTAAAACCTATCAGGCGGTTTATGGTGATCATCTGATTGAAACTCTGGATGAGGCTTTGGTTGAGCGTTTCAATGCCGCTATGCGTGATGATTTCAATACGCCTGAAGCGATTGCGGTATTGTTCGAAATCAATAAAGAGCTGAATCGTACCATGAAAGAAGAAAATGCGGAACAGGCAGCGATCTACTACGCAACTTTACGTCACCTGACCAATATTCTCGGTCTGGTACAGCAAAATGTAGATGAGTTCCTCAAATCTGACATTGGTCAAGAAGCTCTAGGATTGTCACCTGAACAAATTGAAGATTTGATTCAACAGCGTCAGGATGCCAAGAAAGCCAAAGAATTCGCACGCGCAGACGAAATCCGTCAATCTTTACTTGATCAAGGTGTTGTTCTTGAGGATACCCGTCAAGGTACAGTTTGGCGCCGTGCTGATTAATTAATCAAACAGATTTATAGGGAGTTGACACTGCTGTGGAATTCTCTATAATTCACCTCATTGCGGGAATAGCTCAGTTGGTAGAGCATAACCTTGCCAAGGTTGGGGTCGGGAGTTCGAGTCTCCTTTCCCGCTCCAGAATACGAAAAACCCTTATCGAAAGATAAGGGTTTTTTTATTGTGTTTGAAAAAAATTTATTAATAAAATGTATATCTCAAATCACTTATTCATCCTCTTTTACCCTGACAATTTTTTTGGGTTATTCATGACAAAGTGCTATTGTGGATAAACTTTAAAACTTTCAATCCCTTTCATAACGATATCGTTTCATGACTTATAAATTAAATGCTCGTCATCTAATTCTAGATCTTTTATATGCCTCTAAAAACTCCACCCTGTCTATTAAGCGGATATTAACTGCTGCTGAATTATTGGGTATATCTGACAATGGTATCCGTGTCGCTGTGGCCCGATTAAATCAGGAAAATGTGATTCAAGCTGTAGAGCGCGGCGTATATCAATTGCTAGAGAAAAAATTCGATACTTCTTTTATCAGCTTAAACAAACACCCTGATATGCAAACGGCGACCACATGGAACGGAAAATATGTATTGGTCTATACCGGCACTTTGGGACGTGTAGACCGTACTGCCTTATCTAAAAGAGAAAAAGCGCTGCGTTATTATGGTTTTCAGGAACTAGAGCAAAATGTTTTTATTCGTCCCGATAATTTAACGCTAAACCTAAGTCCATTAAAAACAGCTGTAATCCAGTTTGGATTAGATCCTGACGCACGTTTTTTCCAAGTCAGTCAACTGGAAAGTGAAACCGAAGTTCGTGATTTATGGGATATCGAAGAGCTACATCAGACCTATCATGCAGTACAGCATGCTATCAACGACTGGTTTGAGAATTACCAGAATCTGACTTTAGCAGAGGCTGCAAAAAGTGCCTTTTATCTAGGTAAATCTGCCCTATTTAGTTTGCGTGCTGACCCCTTACTTCCTGCAGAATGGATAGACACAGATGCTCGACAACAATTTGAGCTCGCAGTCCGCAAAATAGAAAAACAGGGTCAACTTTTATGGCAACACTATTTTAAAGACCAAGGGGTCTAATTTATTTCTTTTTTATACACAAAAATGAATTGACTGTAATATTTCATCCAAATATATTGAATAAAGCAATAAGAACTAAATATAGGCAGAAGAATGAACAGAAAGGTCAGTGTCACAGAACTTTTTAGTCGTGACGAAATTAAAGAACTCACCACGACCTCAGACTTACACGGTGCCTGGGCAGTAGGTTCAACCTGGACCGTAATTGTCATGACCTTTGGTACGGTTGCCTATAGCTGGGAATATTTACCTACATGGGGAAAAATCCTGATATGTGCATTGGCATTGGCTATTCTTGCTGGACGCCAGCTTGCGATGGCTATTTTGATGCATGATGCCTCGCACCATAGCCTGTTCAAAACCAAATGGTTAAATACCCATCTGACTGATTGGCTCTGTGCACGCCCGATCTGGAATGATGTCAGCAAATACCGTCCTTATCACCTGAAACATCATGCTAAAACCTCGCAGCCAGATGATCCTGACTTGGGGTTGGTAAAAAACTTTCCCATTACGCAAAGCTCACTATTCAGGAAATTCTTCCGTGACCTGAATGGGCAATCGGGGCTTAAATTTCTCGCTGGTCGAGTATTAATGGATCTGGAATTGCTGGAATGGAGTGTTTCCAATGACCCCAAGCCAATTCCGCATGGTGATCGCAGCAATTTAGAGTTAGCGAAAAACTTGCTTAAAAATAGTTCTGGTATGTTAATTTCAAATGCAGCAATTTTTTCTGCTCTGTGGGCCAGCGGCCATCCTAAAATGTATTTATTATGGCCTCTCGCCTATATCACTCCATTTCCTTTGTTCATCCGCATCCGCGCTATGGCTGAGCATGCGGGCCTAGAAACCAGTCATTCCGCCCTTAGCAATACCCGCACCACCCGTGCAGACTGGCTGGCACGTGCTTTGGTTGCCCCGATTCATGTGAACTATCATATTGAACATCATTTAATGGCCTCTGTTCCGCATCAAAAGCTGGCGAAAATGCACCAGATGTTAAGAGAGCGTCAGTATGTCGATGCTCCGCCAAGTTATCTGGATGTGATTCGCTCACTTTTAAAAAAATAATCAACTTTCCCGATGCTTAGATTATTCCACTTCAATGCTGATGGCTTTCGGCATGTGAATGCGGATGTGAGGATTGTCCCCGATGTTCTAGTGGGCAGTCTTCCGCTTCGATCTGCAAGGTCATCTCGGTAATATGATGCTCATGGTGGAGCATCTCAAAGGCCTGATGACGCAGTTTCTGATAATCCACATTCGGCGCAACCAGATGCACAGTCAGCATGACTTTTTTGGAGGTAATTGCCCAAACCTTGAGCTGATGAATGTCCTGAACCCCTTCGAGCGCCAAAAGATCGTGGCGTAATTTTTCAATATCAATTTCATCCGGCACACCTTCAAGCAGAATATTGATGCTCTGTTTCAGCAAAATCCAGGTTCTTGGCAACACCCAAAATCCGATCAATACCGCAATCAGCGTATCCACCCACATCCAGCCAGTCAAATAAATCACTAGTGCTCCAATAATCACGCCTACAGATCCCAGTGCATCACTGAGCACTTCCAGATATGCACCTTTGACATTGAGACTTTCTTGACTGCTGGACACCAGTATTTTCATGGAAATCAGGTTAATGATCAGCCCCAAAACAGCAACAATCATCATGCCAAGGCTCTGGATTTCTGGCGGATAACTCAAACGCTGATAAGCTTCAAACAAAATATAAATCGCAACCACAAACAGCATCACGGCATTAAACAGGGCAGCCAAAATCTCAAAGCGCTGATAACCAAATGTCCGTTTATTGTCTGCCGGTTTTTGCCCAATTTTGATAGCGACTAAAGCGATAGCCAGTGCAGCAGCATCGGTAAACATATGCGCAGCATCAGAAAGTAGGGCCAAACTTTGAGTTAGAAAACCAGCAATCACTTCCACAATTAAAAAAGTCGTGGTTAATGCCAACGCTATTGATAATTTTTTGGCATTTTTTGCAGTCACGGCGACATGACTATGTTCATGATGATGTGAATTCCCCACCGGCCCCTCCCTCCTTCTTATTCAACGAGGACTGTATCCTCAGCATCTTTTCAAGTTTTGTTCTGATTCATATTACGCTTGAATTTTACCTATTTAAGTAGGTTTTTTATGAACTGTTTTATCAGTCGACATTAGATTAAAGTTTTAGCTTTTTCATGTTCTGCCAGCCAGGCCTGTACCGAAGCACGCTTAAAATTACGCTCGACATATTCTATTATTTTCACAGGAAGTTTCACCTGATGGCTCAACAAACGATGCAACATAAAGGCCAGATCAAAGTCTGCAATTGACCAGTGTTCAGTCAACCATATGTCCTCCAGCATATATTCTGCCACATTCACCAAGCGCTGAATTTCTTCAGTGATCGAAGCTGTAAGAGGTATAGACATTTTTGCTAGATGAAATACCGAATCGGAAGGCATCTGCTGGCGGATTTGCATAAAATCGGTTTTGACCAAGGCTTGTATGGCCCGACATTTAGCTCTAGCATAAATTTCCTTAGGATATAAGGCTGGATAATTAGGTGCTGGAAAGGCATCTTCCAAAGATTCAGTGATCGCCCATGATTCAAACAGGCTAAAGTTATCTACTATTAAACACGGAACTTTAGCACTTGGACAAATGGCTTGATAAGCCGCAGATTTCTGTTGCTGCTGATCTAAATCAATCACGATTTCCTGAAAATCTAAACCCTTTTCTTTTAAGGCAACATAGACCGACATGGCATAAGGGCTGATTCTATTTTTATCGACATATAAACGTATATTTTGCATATCCTTGATCCTGATGGTCTTGTTATTTTTATTCAGTACGGCAGCCTTACTCTACTCCCTTTCCTATATAAAAGGAAAAATGAACTGCTTCATGTAGCGATCACACGAAAATGTTTACACAGTTGCCGATAGCGCAGCGATGTTCATTATTTTCTATTTTGCACATGATGTGGGGCATAAAGCCTTTTATTTTGCTTTTGATTCACGTTAAATTAAATCATTCTCTTGATATCAAAAAACTATGCTGAACTTAGCCCACCTCTCCGATACCGTGTATGCCATTCAACATTTGGCTTTTGAAGACTTAGGTGCTTGGGAAGATATTTTTTATCAGCTCGGCTTACGTGTGCGTTATTTCGAAGCTGGCATCGATGATCTTACCAAGGCTTTTAAACATCCTGGATTAACAATTATTCTCGGTGGCCCGATTGCAGTCTATGAAACTGAGGATTACCCTTTCTTACAACAAGAAATAGACTTACTTAAAGTTCGACTGGAAAAGAATTTACCGACTTTAGGCATCTGTTTAGGTGCGCAGTTAATTGCTGCTGCATTGAATGCTAAAGTCTATCCCGGAGATGTGAAGGAAATTGGCTGGTCTAAACTCAGTCTTGCTTCTATTGAAAACAATCCACTAAAAGCTCTGGAGGATATTGACGTCCTGCATTGGCATGGTGATACCTTTGACCTACCTGAACAGGTAGAATTACTGGCCAGCTCTGATCTTTATCCAAATCAGGCCTTTCGGGTAGGACAGAATATTCTAGCACTACAATTCCATGCTGAAGTGGCCAGTGAAAGTTTAGAGAAATGGCTGATTGGACATACCTGTGAGTTACGCAAAGCCCAGATCAATATTCCCGCCTTACGGGCGGATCATCAAAGCTATGCGCCCGCGCTTGAACAGGCCGCCAGTTCGGTATTGCTGCATTATTTAGAAAACTTGCAACTTAAATCACCGTAATAAAAAAGCACCCAGTTGGGTGCTTTTTTAATTTGTCATGCTTATTTTTTCGGAGCAGGAACAGAAGCCTCGGTAGTAATGTTCACTGTAATTTTATCGCCCACATTTGGAACATAACCGCCTACCCCAAAGGCTGAACGGTTAAATGAAGTGGTTGCATTGAAACCAATCGTTTGTAATTTGGTCATTGGGTGCACGCCTTGTTTATTTAAAACTGCGTCCAGTACCACAGGTTTAGTGACATCTTTTACGGTTAAGTTACCGGTGATTTTGTATTTGTTTTTGCCTAAAGCCTGAACTTTAGTACTTTTAAAAGTGATATTCGGATATTTGGCAGCATCAAAAAATTCTGCTGTCTTAATATGGTCATCCAGCGCTTTCACATTCGTATTAATGCTTGCAACCGGGATGTTCACATTGACCGAAGAATTCGCAGGTTTTGCATTATCAACATTAATCGTACCCTGGATGTCACTGAAGTTTGCAGATGGTGTAGAGAAACCAAAGTGGCTCCAAGAGAACACCGTTGCTGAATGAGTCGGGTCAATCGTATAGGCCACTGGTTTTGCCATAGAAACTGTTGCTACAGATGCGACCGCCAAGCCTAATGCTAATGTTTTGAAATTCATGTTTTTATCTCACGTTTTGGATGTTATTAAGTGTATAGAATCTGGAACCGTTTACAGCCCTAAAGATAAAACGTTTTGTTGCAGTGATGAAACGATAAAATTGTAAGTTATTTTTTTTAATTTTTGAGCTTTAATCCATACGGTACTGGATGAATCCAGTTTTCTTGGCGACTTTGTTATACAACGCTTGTGCCTGATGATTTGATTCCTGAGTCAGCCAGTAAACCCGGTCGCAATTACGCTGCTGTGCAACCTGATAGACATGTTGAATCAACTTACGCGCCACACCCTTTCCCCGATAGTCAGGATGGGTAAATAGATCCTGCAAATAAGCATATGGTCTTACTGTCCAGCTACTGTTATGTTCGATGACATGCACCATCCCAACGACCTTTCCATCAATCAAGGCCGCAAAACCGTATATTGAATCTAATTCATAATTGGTTAATTTATCCCAGGTATTTTCACTCACCTCATCCGAAATTTGCGTCTGATAAAAGCGTTGATAGTCTTGCCATAAAAATAGCCATTCCGGCTGTGATATTTGCTCTAGAGATTTGATCTGGATCTGGGGCTGTATATTCATGTTTAACCGCTTCTTTGGCTTATTTCTTTAATTTAAGTCGTTTCGATAGTGGTCGCTGAATTTTTATAGCGGCCTAAACCTAGCTTTATCTCATCTGATGTTCATAAGCAACCTGTCAGATGAAAATCATCCGGCATAAAAAAGTCCCAATCAGGGACTTTTCATGCTTTATGTTTAAAGTTTTTCAACCAGAATACGATCAACCTGTTTTAGGCCAGTCGTCTTTTCATGATTTTTACGACGCACTTTAATGATATTTTCTTCGGCTAATTCTGCAGCATTAAATCAACTGCAACCATCGCTTCAAGAGGTAATTCCTGTCCGATCCACTTGAGTTCGCCTGCATCCATTAAAGTAATTTCATCGTTAATTTGTTCATACAAGCTCATGTTCATCTCACTCTTTCATTTCGACTATGGGAGAACTTTCTAACAGTTGCCACATGAAAACAACGCTAAAAAGCAAAAGACGCCCCAAAACTGGAGCGCCTTTTAATAAACCGCCTAATCAGTTGATTATGCAGTAATCTCTTTTACAGCTGCAACCACTGCTTCAGTGGTAATCCCGAAGAACTGGAACAGATCTTTTGCAGGTGCAGATTCACCATAAGTGGTCATACCAATGACACGACCATCAAGACCTACAAATTTCCACCAGTAATCTACATGTGCAGCTTCAACAGCAACACGTGCACGAATATTCGTTGGAAGAACTGCTTCACGATAAGCTGCATCTTGCTTCATGAATTCTTCAGCACATGGCATAGACACTACGCGCACGCCTTCAAGCTGTGCATAAGCTTCCATTGCAAGAGATACTTCAGAACCAGTAGCAATAATGATGGCTTTCAATTCACCTTTTTCTTCAGCCAGTACATAACCACCTTTCGCAGCGCTCTCAATTTGAGCTTGAGTACGGTTTTGGAATGGCAAGTTCTGACGAGAGAAGATCAATGCAGTTGGACCTTCGGCACGCGTTAATGCAGATTTCCAAGAAATTGCTGCTTCAACAGTGTCACATGGACGCCACGTATTCAGGTTTGGTGTACCACGAAGTGATGCGATCTGTTCAACAGGTTGGTGCGTTGGACCATCTTCACCCAGACCAATTGAGTCATGCGTATAAACGTGGATTACACGCTGTTTCATTAATGCTGACATACGTACGGCATTACGTGCATATTCCATAAACATCAGGAATGTTGCTACATAAGGGATGAACCCGCCATGCAGTGCAACACCATTCGCGATTGCAGTCATACCGAATTCACGTACGCCATAGTGTACGTAGTTACCTGCCGGATTGTCCTGTACGCCTTGCGCGCCTTTCCAAAGGGTCAGGTTAGAACCTGCAAGATCCGCAGAACCACCTAGAACTTCTGGCAATAATGGAACAAGTGCTTGCAATGCATTTTGGCTCGCTTTACGCGTTGCGATCGTTTCAGCTTTGGCATTCACTTCTGCAATATAAGCATCCGCTTTTGCAACGAAGTCAGCCGGTAATTCACCAGATAAACGACGTTTAAGCTCAGCTGCTTCAGTTGGATATTTTGCAGCATAAGCAGCAAATGTTTCGTTCCAAGCTGCTTCTGATTCAGCACCTTTGGCTTTCGCATCCCAAGCTGCATAAACATCTTCAGGAATTACAAATGCTTCATCAGTCCAGCCTAGTGCTTCACGAGTCAAGACGATTTCGTCATGACCGAGTGGTGCACCATGACTGTCTTCTTTACCTTGCTTGTTTGGTGAACCCAAACCAATCACGGTTTTACAGATAATGATGGTTGGTTTAGCAGTTTCAGCTTTCGCCTCAACAGTTGCCTGACGGATTGCATCTGCATCGTGACCATCAACTTTAATCACTTGCCAGCCGTACGCCAAGAAGCGTTGTTCTGTATCGTCAGAGAACCAGCCTTCCACTTCGCCATCAATCGAGATGCCATTGTCGTCATAGTAAGCAATCAATTTGCCCAGACCCAATGTACCCGCCAAAGAACATGCTTCGTGAGAAACACCTTCCATCAAACAGCCATCGCCGAGGAAGCAATAAGTGAAGTGATCTACAACTTGGATGTCGTCTTTGTTGAATTGCGCAGCTAGAGTTTTTTCAGCCAGTGCAAAACCGACAGCATTCGCGATGCCTTGACCTAAAGGACCAGTCGTCGTTTCAATCCCTGGTGCATAGCCCAACTCCGGGTGACCAGGTGTTTTAGAATGAAGTTGACGGAATGCTTTAAGATCTTCAATCGAAAGATCGTAGCCCGTTAAATGAAGAAGCGCATATTGAAGCATAGAGCCATGGCCATTTGATAATACAAAACGGTCACGGTTTGCCCAATTCGGGTTGGTCGGGTTGTGGTTCATGAATTCACGCCAAACCACATCAGCGATATCTGCCATCCCCATTGGAGCACCTGGATGTCCTGAGTTTGCTTTTTGCACAGCATCCATTGCCAATACACGAATTGCGTTTGCAATACGACGTTCATTAAGCGGGGTTGTCATAAATCAGAGTCCAAAATATTCAGAAATAGGAAATGATGAAAAGACTTTCAAAACTGCTGTCTATTGTCTTAAAAAAACAGCGAGGGGTAAAGACTAACCAACAATATTTATCAGTTTATTGAGTGTCTCTTGCCTTATCGTACAATTATTCCACATTTCTTCTTCGGCTTCGGTTCTCTGTGCTGATTTTCAGATTGAATTATCCTTCATTTCAAAAGCGACTTTAGTTTCTGTATCTGGATTCCAAGCTGATAAACAGGATTGAATTTATGCTGATTTTGTTTCTATTTCATATGTCTCACACTATTATTTTTGAAGAAAATTTATATGACTCTCTGATCTATTCATAATGTAATTTGTATTAAATTTTATAAAATATTGGCAGGATTGTTTGATATACAGGTGAAAATCTAATTTGCTTAGGCTAATTTCCAACCTCGGTAGACTTATTGTCCCTGACAGTCTTTAGGCAAATAGCGCTGCTGAATATCAGTGGAGTAACATTTGCCACTATGAACGTCAAAAGCAACCGATTTCCCGCGAATCGCAGCATCTACTCCCTGCTCTCCTATCTTGAACTCTATCCGGCATGCGGCATTAATGATCACTTTTTCGATATATTGACCATGCCCACCAATCTCACGTCCGGCATCACAGTGCTGATCCGAAGCAATAAACTGGGTTCGATATGCTCCAGCTTGCTCAAATACTTCGGCCAATTGATTACGTACGATATAAGCTTGATAACTCATAAAAGCCATCGTTACTAAAATCGCGATAATGATGAGCACGATCAGCACTTCAATCAGGGTAAATGCCTTTTGATACATGATTTCTGATCTCCGTACAGTCTTGCTCCAAGAAGTCCATAGCAAAAGATGTCGTCATTCCTAACCAGCTAATGTGGAAGACTTAGCGCTAATATGAAGACACGCTTGAACATCAGCAAGACAGTTGGTCGCAAGGCGCACAGCCTGAATCCACTTTATTGATGTAATGATCACTTGCTTAAGTAAATTTTAAATTTTGAGCTTTGTATTTTTTCTATCATCTATTTTTTAAGATTTAATCGGAAATCTAAGCATTTAATTTTATGACAGTCTGATGGATTAAAATATTGTTGCTTCATATTCCTCAATCAATAATGCTGTCTAAATAGATATATCAATTTTTTTAATTCTATTAATCAATTAAAAACACAATAATTTGAAACAATTTCGACCAATTTTGTCGTGTTAAGCTAGTCCTAGAGCGCAACTCGATGTAACATATCGGGTCTTTAAAATTAACTGTGATAGGACTATGCGCGAGTACGCTGTATTTACTTCGGAATCTGTAAGCGAAGGCCATCCAGATAAAATGGCTGACCAAATCAGTGACGCTATTTTGGATGCAATCTTAAAAGAAGACCCATATGCACGGGTTGCTTGTGAAACGCTTGTAAAAACAGGTGCGGTTGTACTTGCCGGTGAAATCACAACGACAGCAAATGTTGATTTTGAGGCAATTGTACGTCATACCGTAAACGGAATTGGTTACCACCATTCTGATCTTGGTTTTGATGGTTCAACCTGTGCCGTGATCAACATGATTGGTAAACAGTCACCTGAAATTGCTCAGGGTGTAGACCGCCAGAAACCTGAAGATCAGGGTGCCGGCGACCAAGGTTTAATGTTCGGTTATGCAAGCCGCGAAACTGATGTATTAATGCCTGCGCCGATTTCATATGCGCATCGCTTGATGGAAAAGCAGGCTGAATTACGCCGTAATGGCACCTTGCCATGGTTACGCCCAGATGCAAAAAGCCAGGTAACATTTGCTTATGAAAATGGCGTACCAGTTCGTTTGGATGCAGTCGTTCTTTCGACTCAACATGATCCTGAAATCACGCAAGCGAACCTGAAAGAAGCTGTGATTGAAGAGATTGTAAAAAAAATCATTCCTGCTGACATGTTCCATGCAGAGACCAAATTCCACATCAACCCAACGGGTATGTTTGTGATCGGTGGTCCTGTGGGTGACTGTGGTTTGACTGGACGTAAAATTATCGTAGATACCTACGGTGGTATGGCACGTCACGGCGGTGGTGCTTTCTCTGGTAAAGATCCATCTAAAGTTGACCGCTCTGCTGCATATGCAGGTCGTTATGTAGCGAAAAACATCGTTGCTGCTGGCCTGGCTGACAAGTGTGAAATTCAGGTGTCTTACGCGATTGGTGTTGCTGAGCCAACTTCAATTTCAATCAATACCTTCAATACTGCAAAAGTCTCTGAAGAATTGATTATTGCACTGGTTCGTGAACATTTCGACTTACGTCCATATGGCATTACCCGTATGCTTGACCTGATCCAGCCGATGTATAAGCAAACTGCTGCTTATGGTCACTTCGGTCGTGAAGGTTCAGATACTGCATTTACCTGGGAAAAAACTGACAAAGTGGAAGCGCTTAAAGCGTCTGCTGGTCTATAAGTTTTTCTTAAAAAAAGCCTGCATCATGCGGGCTTTTTTTATGTCTTTCATTTCTTCATCTTTAGAATTATCTCTAGGTCGTGATGACAAATATTTAAATGCCAAGCTTCATACTATAACCTGCCTATCGAATGATACTATTAAGACTTCCCTCTCTGTGAATATCACTATTTGAATAGCCACCGATTTTGTAGACACCTTTTAGTTAGATAAAATGGCTAATTAACGAGGTGCTTATGAGCAGTAAACGATACCCTGAAGAATTCAAAATTGAAGCAGTAAAACAAGTCACTGAGAAAGGTCATAGTGTGGCTGAAGTTGCTACACGTTTAGGAACCACTACACATAGTCTGTATGCTTGGATCAAACGTTATGATCCACAGCAGCCCAAGACAACAGAATCTAGTGATCCAACTACAGAATTAGCGAAATTAAAAAAAGAGCTGCAAAGGGTCACTGAAGAAAGGGACATATTAAAAAAGGCCGCTTCGCAAGCCAGTCCAAATGAGGTACGCCTTTATTCGGGACAACCAACATATATGGTCTGTTCGTCGTTTATGTTCAACGTTAGATGTTCATCACAGTGGTTATTACGCCTGGTTAAAGAAACCTACCAGTATAACTGCAAGGAAGCGGCAACAGCTTTCAGGATTAATTAAACAGTTCTGGTTGGAATCTGGCGGAGTCTACGGTTATCGCAAGATTCATTGTGATTTGAAAGACGTTGGCGAAAGTTGCGGTATCAATCGAGTACATCGACTCATGAAGGCGAATGGTCTCAAGTCACAGCGTGGCTATCGCAAACCTAGAGCTAATGTTAGTACTCCATCGATTGTGGCTCGAAATACTTTAGACAGACAGTTTAACCCCACCCAGCCCAACCAGTTGTGGGTGACTGACATCACTTATATTCGCACTCATGAAGGATGGCTGTATCTTGCAGTAGTAATCGACCTATTCTCACGGCTAGTCGTTGGCTGGTCTATGAAGTCGAGAATCACAACAGATCTGGTTTTAGATGCTCTACTGATGGCTTTGTGGCGAAGAAGCCCAAAAAACAAAGTCCTGATTCATTCTGATCAAGGTAGCCAATACACCAGTCATGAATGGCAGACATTTCTCAAGCATCACAACCTTGAAAGCAGTATGAGCCGGCGTGGAAACTGCCATGATAATGCTGTTGCTGAGAGCTTCTTTCAGCTGTTAAAGCGAGAGAGGATCAAGAAGAAAATCTATGTGACAAGAACTGAAGCAAGGTCGGATATCTTTGAATATATAGAGATGTTCTATAACTCAAAACGCAGACATGGTTCCAATGGTCAGCGTTCTCCATTAGATTATGAAAAGGCCCATCAAAAGATGGTTATGTGTGTCTAGAATTTTGGTGGCTATTCAATTCCATGAAACTTAAGACAACTTCCGACTGAGCCATTACAGTATAAGTATCGAAAAAAGTTACAGTTAATCAACAAATGTTGATCTATTTGCTAGCATAAATCTAAATAAATGGCTGCTAAATTAGATTGCAGCTCTACAACAACAAAAGGATATTACTCGATGAATAAATTACTGATTGCTTTAGGTTTGGCGACCACTGTTGCCTTAGTCGGCTGTAGTAAAGAAGAAGCGCCTGAAACCGGCGCAACCACAGGTGAGCATTTAGAAAATGCAGCCAATCAAGCCGGTCATGATATGGAAGATGCCAGCCGTGAGGCTGCGGTAGAAACCGAACGAGCAATGGATAATGCCGCGGAAAATACTGCTCAGGCAGCGGACGAAGCAGCTGCTGCAACGTCTAGAGCAGCAGATGCCACTGCGGAAGCAGCACGTAAAGCAACTGCAGCAACAGCTGCGGCAGTTGAGGAAGGTGCCGGAGAAGTTCGGGAAAAAGCTGAAAACTGATTTTAGCATTCAGCTTGATGTTTAAAAGCCTGCGATTGCAGGCTTTTTTATCAGAGATGATTTTAAATATCGAATGATCTAAATTGAAATTGCATTATTTCTTGATGGGATCAATTTTTTATCTAAATGATTCGATAAAATCAGATAAATTGATAAAACTTATCAAGTATTAGAATGACTTAATTGTGATTGAATCGGCAAAACGGGCTGCATTTAAACTGAAATTCAGTAGAATACCAGCCTTTATTTTTAAAATTTAATCTCCCATGTCAGTCATTGTTGCTGCTTCCCAACGGTCGAATATTTCGGTCTGGGCAGCTTTTATTTTGCTTATCATAGGTACAATCGGTGCCTATCAAATCGTAGGCTTAAATCAGGCCCTATTATTTTTGGTTGGTGGTGCACTGGGCATGACCCTGTACCATGCTTCATTTGGTTTTACTTCGAGCTGGCGTGTCTTTATCAAGGAACGTCGCGGCCGTGGTTTACGTGCGAAGATGATTATGCTGGCGCTGGCAGTTTTACTGTTCTTCCCCGCTTTAGGTGCAGGTGAATTGTTCGGCAACCCAGTCAAAGGCAATGTTAACCCTGTTTCCATGTCAGTCATGATTGGTGCCTTTATTTTCGGTATCGGTATGCAACTTGGTGGCGGTTGTGCATCAGGTACGCTGTATACCGTCGGTGGCGGTAGTGCACGTATGCTGGTGACGCTCTTGTTCTTCTGTATCGGGTCTGTGATTGCGACCTCCCACCTTGACTGGTGGTTTGCCCTGCCACATCTTGAGCCTATTTCACTGGTAGAAAGTTTAGGCGTCCTCCCTGGATTGCTGTTGAGCTTTATCGTTTTTGCCATCATTGCTGCGGCGACTGTTTATTTCGAAAAGAAACGTCATGGCAGCCTGGAAATTGAGCCACGCAGTGAATATCAGGGCTGGAAGCGCTTTATTCGTGGTCCATGGCCTTTGATTTGGGGCGGTATTATCCTGACCTTACTCAACTTTGCTACTTTGGCACTGGCAGGTCGTCCTTGGGGCGTGACCTCTGCACTGGCTGTGTGGGGTGCCAAAGGTGCAAGTCTTGTAGGTGTTGATGTAGCTTCTTGGGATTATTGGCAAAGAGCAGGCAATGCCAAAGCACTGGCAGAATCATTATGGTTTGATATTACCTCAATGATGAACTTCGGTATCATGCTGGGTGCTTTGTTGGCAGCAAGTTTGGCAGGTAAATTTGCGCCGAATTTCAATATTCCAAAACGTTCACTGATTGCTGCTGTTGTAGGTGGCATAATGCTGGGCTACGGCGCACGCTTAGCTTATGGGTGTAATATCGGCGCATATTTCAGTGGGATTGCGTCGGGTAGTCTGCATGGCTGGTTATGGCTGGTCTTCGCTTTTATTGGTAACGGGATCGGGGTAAAACTTCGTCCGATTTTCTTCTCGGATGAAAAACCGCAGTCTGAAAAACTGACCGGTTGCTAATGCTTAAAATCAAAAAAGCCCATCTGTGATGGGCTTTTTTCTGGCTTTAGGATTTACAGCGCAGCTTTTAAATTACAGCCATAACCCATGGTCTGCTGAACCTGACGATAAGTCGTATAACGATCCAGAATAAAGGTATAAAAATGATCAGCATCAGAGAAATTAGCTTTTAAATTTTCATTCTTTGCATTGGGCAATTTAATGTCATCGACCAGTTCCAGATTGTAATGTCCCAAACGGAACATATCGGCAAAATAACTATTCATCATATCGCAATAGGCGATTTTACTAGGTTTTAATGCGGTACTGCTAACGAGATGCTGGTTCAAGCTTTGCAGATTATTGACATCTAAAGGAAACTGGTGTGCGAAAGCAATGCTTTCGACTTTCTTAAATTTCTGAAAGTCTTGGGCTAACTGGACATTGAGTGCATCAAAACGTTGCTGCAGTTCCTGTGCGGTCTGAACCTGATATTTGGCTGGATCTACGACCGGTTTTTGTGGTTGTTCCGAACATGCAGTTAATCCAGTGAGCAGCGCTAATGACGTTAGCCATACCTTCATGTTTATACACTCAATTTAAATATACCAATGCTTATTATGCCTGAAAGCAGCTTGATGTACTGTTTAAAGTAATTTCTCATTCATATAACGCCAGTAGCGCTTTGGCACATATTGAATATGCAATTTCATGTTCTTGCGCGCCTGAATATTCACACTGTTAAAATAGTCTTTCCAGAGCTGATCATATAGCAGCTCTTGATCATCCAGTTCAATACTGAATGATTGACTATGACCAATCCGGATTTGTGGATCGATTATTTCAGCGTTCATCTCGACCTGATGCATCTGCCTTAAATCATAATAAATACCGTAATTACGCTGCTCGTCATAAATCAGCCAGCTTTGATCCTGATAACGCTCCTGAAAATGTCGGGAAATAATCGGCAAGACATTAAAATCCGGTCTGACCAGACTCAGAAACAAACCATCTTTGGCTTTTTTAAAGCGTACAAAAGCCTCCATACGATGCTTTTCCCGCCCCACTTGCTTGGCCCATTGCGACATGCCGATCACCGCAGTATGACCATAATCTTTATCGACTGGACGCTGGTTTTGAAAGACATAGACTGCAAAATCAAAAAGAGTCTGGAACGCTGCTTCCTGCTCTGACAAAAACGTATAGTAAAAAGCACGCAAACTGCTGGAAGATACTTTCTGCTTTAATCCCTGCCACACCCGCTGCCCATGCTGATCATTAGAGGCCACATGGATAAATTCATCAAATAAACCTGTTTGTGCTTGAGGATTGGCCGTCACTATCACGTTAAATTCTTTAAACTCGAAAGCACGAAATACACAACTGAGCAGACCAGTCATGCTGCCATCAAAACAGTAACTTGCCACTAGAAACCCAATCCTAATTGAGGTGAAAGTTGCTGCTGATATTTGGATTGTCCTGACATCAAAATTTGCTGGCGAATCTGATGGGACTGCTGATCTTTCTTAAATTTCGGTGTATCTGCACAGCGGATAAAATGCTGCGCCCGGTTATAAGCCACGCCCATGCGTTTTAGCTGGTCAATATGAATCTGTCCAAAACGGCGGGCCTGTACAATTTTCTGGGCAGAACGTACACCTATACCGGGTACCCGTAGAATCATTTTATAGTCGGCACGGTTAATATCGACTGGAAAGGCTTCAGGATGACGCAAGGCCCAACTGAGTTTGGGATCAATATCCAGCTCCAGATTCGGATGCTGCTCATCGACAATTTCATCAGCAGCAAAGCCATAAAAACGCATCAGCCAGTCGGATTGATACAGACGATTTTCTCTTAATAAGGGCGGTGCTGAACCGATGGCGGGTAAGGCTTTATCTTCAGGATTAATCGGGATATAACCAGAGAAATACACCCTTTTCAGCTTGAATTCCTTGTAATGCCGATCAGCCATCAAAATAATATCCTGATCGGTTTCACTATGCGCGCCCACCACCATCTGTGTAGTTTGTCCGGCAGGTACAAACTTGGGGACTGACTTGATCAGCTTGCGTTCATCTTTGAGCTGGATCAACCGATCACGCACAATGCCCAAGTCTTTTTGTACTTCGGCATGGGTTTTCTCAGGCGCAAATTTTTGCAGTCCCGCTTCCGTTGGCATTTCCAGATTAATACTCATACGGTCGACATACAGTCCGGCTTCGGTAATGATCTCCTGTGATGCACCCGGAATGGTTTTCAGATGGATATAGCCATTAAAGTTTTCTTCGAGTCTAAGTTTTTTGACCACCTGTAGCATCCGCTCCATGGTGTGATCGGCCGATTTAAAAATCCCCGAACTGAGAAACAGCCCCTCAATATAATTACGTCGATAAAAATTCATGGTCAGATCGACGACTTCCTGCACGGTAAATGCTGCACGCTGGACATCATTGGAACGGCGCGAAACACAATAGGAACAGTCAAAAATACAGACATTAGAGAACAGAATTTTCAGCAAGGAAACACAGCGGCCATCTTCGGTATAACTATGACAGATGCCATTCCCAGTATTGCCCACACCCTTGTCTTTATTTTTACGGTTGCTACCACTAGATGAACAAGACACATCATACTTGGCAGCATCGGCTAAAATTTGCAGTTTTTCACGGATACGATCAGACATGAGCTCAGAGAATATGTGACCAAAAAGCTATTATAAAGTGTTCAATTCTAGGCTAATAAAAGTTCTATCTTCTTGACGACATAGCGTGTCGCAAGAAATGTAAATAACACGTAACCCATGCTGCAGTATTTCAAAATAAAATAACCAATATGATTTGCTTAATTTTGTGCTCAAAGGCAAAGTAAAAGCATAACAAGGAGCAAATCTATGTCTTTATTAGAAAATCTCGGAATTAAACATCCTATTTTCTTGGCACCGATGGTAGGTGTCTCTACGCCCGAGCTTGCTGCCGAAGTGTCCAATCAGGGCGGCTTGGGTTCACTGGGTCTGGGGGCCAGCAGTATCGAGGCTGCACGAGAACAGATTTTAAAGACCCAGGAACTGACAGATTGCCCTTTTCAGGTTAATTTTTTCTGTCATGACACTGTTCCTGTAGATGAGGCTGTAGCGCAGGCATGGATTGCACAGTTTAAAGATAAATTTGCCGAATATGGCGCTCAGGCACCAGATCATTTGGAGTGTATTTATCCGAGTTTTAAAGACAATGATGACTTTCTGAATCTGGTATTAGAAATCAAACCGCGAGCAGTCAGCTTTCATTTTGGGATTCCACATCCGCATCAGATTCAAGCCCTAAAACAAGCAGGGATTCTGACCATGGTATCTGCCACCAATTATGCCGAAGCTAAAGCCATTGATGCAGCCGGAATTGATATCATTATTGCGCAGGGTATTGAGGCTGGTGGCCATCGCGGGATTTTCTCGACCAAGTTTGATGCTTCAGTCAAAACCTCCAATCTGGTGAAGCTGATCAAACAGCATTCTTCCTTGCCGATTGTAGCGGCAGGCGGGATTATGACGGGTGAGCAAGCGCGTCAAATGATGGATTTCGGTGCAGATGCCGTGCAACTTGGGACTGCATTTGTGCAGTGTAAATCTTCTAATGCCAATGATGCCTATCGTAAAGCCTTATTTTCCAAGCCACTCACTCAGGTGAGTGCCAGTATTTCCGGTCGTCCTGCACGTGGCATTATTAACCACTGGCATATTGAGGTGGATACACCCGATCGGCTGGATGTTCCCGCTTATCCATATACTTATGATCTGGCCAAGCAATTACATGCTGCTGCTGCCAAACATGGGGATCAAGGTTATGGTGCGTTCTGGGCAGGTTCGAACGTGGCACAGATTCGTGAAATGGAAGCTTCCGATCTGATTAACCAGCTCATACTGGAAATGAAGCATCTTTAATACTTGAATCATAAAAAAACCTCTCCACATGGAGAGGTTTTTAATTTATCTAGAATTAGCGTGTGACACGATGCCAGGCATCTTTAACTGCAAATTTCGCTTCTTCCCAGTTGAGGCGGGACTCACCTTTTAACTGTTCCCACTTGGTACGCAGTTCAGGTTCGGCACGGTCAAAATCCGTATCATGCTCATACATCGGACGATTTTCATAACCGACCCGGTAAGCACCGCGATAATCACGATCATAATCTAGATCGCCATATGTGCTACGCGTTTCATTGAAATACGGGCGATTATGATACTCATCTCTCCAGTAATTATCTTCTGCACTCAAATGATCTGGATGTCGATAATTATCTGCCTCAGGCAAGTTCTCTGGATGCTGGTAATTATCTGTCTGCTTCCCATGATCGGGCGTTGCAATGTCATTACCTGCAATACCGCCAACCACTCCACCGATAATACCACCCACCACTGCACCTGGAGGACCACCTACCAGACCTGCAACTGCGCCTACCGCAGCTCCGCCCAAAGTACCGGCACTGGTGGCAGCCAGATTATCTTCACCTTCATTCATGTCTGGAACACGAGGATTATCTTTCACGGGTGTATTCAAATCTGGACGTGCATTAGTATCAGTCGGATTGATATTCAGGCCTTCACTGCGTTCTTGTGGCAATTCCGTTGACGTTTTATGGCTAAACTCTGTGACTGGACGATTGGTATTTGTCATTACAGATCTCCCTCAATGATGACGATAAACAAGATGGATCACATCTGGTTTATATCTGGATAGGTTCATCTTTATATCTGGATAGGTTCATCATAGAGGAAGCTTGAGTAAGCAATGTCCAAGTCCTGTCCAGTTTAAGTGAACAAACTGTGCTGCTATGTATTAGACAGGCTGAAGTGTAAACAAAATGCAAAAATCAGCCTGCTCAAGATAAAAAAGGTAGGGATTTCATGCAAAAAATATTACATGATTCGCTGAATTTTGCCCGTCATTACTTGGTTTCCAGTAAATTCACCTGCTCGACCTGTACATCAGTCATGGTTAAACCATGTTCTAGCAGTGCATTAAAATAATCTTCTACCACACGATACTGGTCAGCGGTATTTTCTACCTGATACATGCTTTGACGAAACTCGTTACTGGAACGCAGTCCTTTGGTGTACCAGGCAATATGTTTACGGGAAATTCGGCAGCCGGAATACTCGCCGTAAAATTCGTATAATTCTGTCAAATGTCCCAGCAGTACATCTTTAACTTCTGTAATACTTGGTGCGTCAAGATGTTGACCAGTTTTTAAATAATGGGCAATTTCACGAAAAATCCAGGGGCGACCTTGTGCTGCACGACCAATCATAATTGCGTCTGCACCGGTATAATCCAGCACGTATTTGGCTTTTTCCGGACTGTCGATATCACCGTTGGCAATCACAGGAATCTTCAACATTTCCTTTACGTCTTTGATTAAAGAATAACGCGCGGTATTCAGGTACATATCTTCACGGGTACGGCCATGTAAAGCTAGCGCTGCAATTCCGGCTTGTTCAGCACGTTTAGCGACACGCATAATATTTTCCTGACCGTTCAAATAACCAAGACGGGTTTTTAAGGTCACTGGCACATCAACTGCAGCCACAACTGCATCCAGAATACGCGCAACTAGATCTTCATCCTGCAATAAAGCAGAACCGGCGAGTCGGTTACAGACCTTTTTGGCTGGGCAGCCCATATTAATATCAATAATTTGCGCACCATTGGCCACTTGATAACGTGCCGCTTCAGCCAGATCATGGGGATCTGAACCAGCAATCTGCGCTGAAATCGGTGCCAGCTCTCCATCAAAATTGGCACGATATAAGCTCTTTTTACTCACGCGCAAAGTTTTGTCAGATGTCATCATTTCACTGACCGCATGGCCTGCACCAAAGTATTTGCACAAGGTTCTAAACGGACGATCGGTCACACCTGCCATGGGAGCGACAATCAAATTGTTTGACAGTTGATATGGACCAATATACATATAAATTCATCACTTTTTTGATGGGCATAGTATACTGCATCTGCCTTATTCGCTCATCTTTTCAATTAATTTACGACACCATGAATAAAACTTTCGCTTCTTGTTTTTCTTTTAAGTCATTGTCTGTACTTGTACTTTCTCTGGGTCTTGCCGGTTGTGGCAATGGTTCATGGTGGTCAAAAGATGATGAACCGACACTTGAAGTTGAACATATTCGCAAAGCTATTCCAAACCGTGTCAACCAACGTGAGTCTTGGGCACAAGATATTTATGACATTACCGAACAGCTCGGCATTCCTCAGACCAAGAAAAATGTTTGTACGATTGTGGCAGTGGTTGATCAGGAATCTAACTTTGTTGCAGATCCTACTGTTCCGGGTTTGGGTGAAAAGGCGGTTAAGGAAGTCCAAGGTCGCCTTGATGAAAAATTCAAAGATAAGCTTGGTCAAGCAATTGGTGGCACAGTTGCAGGATATTTCCAGGAAGTTCTCAAGAACCATCCGAGTCCTGAAGACAACTACTTAAGCCAGATGCACCGGGTCAAAACCGAACGTGAACTCGACGAATTATATCGTGAAATATTTGATTATATGTCAAAGCATTATCATGTTAGCGCCCTGACTGGTGCTGCCAAACTGGTCGGCCAGAATATTGGCGAGAAAATGAATCCAATTACCACCTTGGGTTCAATGCAGGTACATATCAGCTATGCGAAAGAACATAAACGCCAAGGCGGCAATATCGCAGAGTTACGTACCGATCTCTACAGTCAATATGGCGGTCTGTATTATGGGATTCATCGCCTGATGATGTATCCGGCGGATTATGACAAGCCGATTTACCGTTTTGCAGATTATAACTCGGGCATGTATTCCAGTCGAAATGCTGCTTTTCAGAGCATGCTGAATGATTTGACTGAGGCCGAACTCGATTTGGATGGCGATTTATTACTCTACACCAAAGATGGCGCAATCCGTTCGCAGAAGAGTCAATCTGAGCGTGAGTTAATCAGTGTTTTTGCCAAAAATAATTTTATTATTACTGAACGTCAGATCCGGGCTGATTTAAAGAAAGAAAAAGATAAAGACTTTGAAGATACGATGACTTATCGTGGTGTCAGCAAGCTTTATCAGGAAAAAACGGGTAAAGATCCTATCTATGCCATTATGCCTGAAGTGGTCATTTCCGGACCAAAATTAAGTCGTGATTATAATACTAACTGGTTTGCTACCCGCGTCGATGGTCGATATCAAACATGCATGCGCAAAATCAAAAATCTAAAACTCTAGCCTTATTTGATTTTGATGGAACCCTGTATCTACATGATAGCTTTACCGGGTTCATTTTCCATGCCTTAAGAAAACGGCATATTGTGAAACGCGGCATGCAAATTTTGCCATGGATACAGGCCTATTATTTAAATTTCTATCCGGCACACCGCATGCGACCCAAATTGTATGCCAGCATGTTTAAAAACAGTGATGCAGAGGAAATTCTGCAATTAGCTCAGGATTATGCACAACAACTAATATTCAAGTTGAATCCGAAATTATTAGAACAACTTAAACAGCATCAACAATTAGGACATGAAATCGTGCTGGTATCAGCCTCATTGGATTTGTATCTTAAACCGGTGTGCAGTTATTTAAATATCGATTTAATCTGTAGCGAAGTTGAAATCAAAGCTGGGAAATTGACAGGGTTTTATCAAACTCCTGACTGTAGTAACACACAAAAGAAAATTAGAATTCTAGAAAAATATAATCTGGATAATTATGCTGAAATTTATGCTTATGGGAATAGCAAGGAAGATATAGAAATGCTCAGTCTGGCGCAGCAAAGCTATTTTGAGGGTCAAGATCAACAGCTTCCAAAAATTAATATTTCAGCTCATTCGATGCCATATTAGTCCTTTCCATTCTATCGGGTTAACCTACTAAACACCTTTAGACAACGCTATAAATGGCAGATTAACTTTTTTACTTTATGCCTTGAAATCATCTTAAATAGCTTCGTAATCAGGATTTTTACTTCCTGAAGTATTCGCCTCCTAGCTAAAAAAACCACTTCATTTGAAGTAGTTTTTTTAGCTTTAAGAAAAATTATTTCTTAAACGGAAATGCATATTTCACAATACGTTTGATCACACTACCATACTGTTTTACCAAGCTGGCATTGTTATAGTTCAAACCATATTTTTCACAAACAGCCTGAACTTTCGGTGCCATTTGACGATAGCGACGTGCAGGCACATCAGGATACAAATGATGTTCAATCTGATGACTTAAATGACCCGTCAAGATATGAAACGCTTCAGAACCGGTCAGGTTAGATGAACCACGGATCTGACGCATATACCAGTGACCACGACTTTCATTTTGAAGTACCGATTTTGGGAACACTTCGACATCTTTGGTAAAGTGACCACAAAAAATAATACTAAAGGTCCAGATATTACGCAGACCATTGGCCACCATATTACCGGTCAAAACCGGTAAAGCCGCAGGACCTGCTATCAATGGAAAGAATACATAATCCTTAAACAACTGTTTACCAATTTTGCTCTGCATTGGACGCCATTCTTCTTTGGTCTGCTCTTTGCTTTTGCGACCTTTGAAGTATTTACCCAATTCAAGATTCTGAATCGCAACACCCCACTGGAACAATAAACAGAATGGCACTGCATAAATCGGTTGCAATAAATAACCCGGTTTCCAGCGCTGTTCCGGGAACAAGCGTAATAGACCATAACCGATATCATCATCCATACCCTTAATATTGGTATAAGTATGATGCTTAAAGTTATGGGTTTGACGCCAGTTGTCTGAAGTCCCTACAATATCCCATTCATAAGTCTGACCATTGAGTTTAGGATCATTCATCCAGTCATATTGACCATGCATGACGTTATGACCCAACTCCATGTTTTCCATGATTTTGGCAAAGCCTAATAGACCTGTGCCTAGCAACCATGCTGGCGGGAACCAGCCTGCAAACAATAAGGCGCGACCGGCAATCGATGAGTAACGAATGGTTGAATAGACACGACGGATATATTTCGCATCTTTTTCACCTAGATCATCTAGCACTTCTTGCTTAATCGCATCGAGCTCACGTGCAAGTTCATCAAGTTCAAACTGGGTTAATTCACGGTTTTTAGGATTTTTAAAATACTGTAATTTTACTGGCATATTCATAAGATAAAACTCGCTTATAAGTCGATGACAAGGTCAGTCTGCGCTGAGTTAATACAAATTTTGAGCAGGTTGCCGGGTTCGGTATTTTGTGCACCGTTGACCAAATTCTTGGTCGAACCTTCTACTTTATTGCAGGCACATTTATTACAAATGCCCATACGGCAACCATGGGTCGGTTTAATATTTTGCTGTTCCAGGCTCACTAGAATGGATTGGCCTTTTGGAATGCTGACAATTTTTTTCGACTGGGTCAGGGTGACATTAATAAAGCCGGTATCCGATAGATCCGCCAAACTCATGCTAAAGGCTTCACCTTTAAACTGTTTTGCCTGAGCAAAAAGCTGTTCTGCTTTAGATACAAAACCTGAAGGACCACAGCAATATACGATGCTATTTTCCAGATTTTGCAGATCTGTCAGATAGGTTTCATCCAGACGTGCAGCAGCTGGCTGTTCTTGAGTGGCATACACATGAAATGAGAAATTTGCATGTTTCTGAGCAAGCTCTTCAAACCGTGCTTTAAATGCGGCATCCTGATCTTTTTTAACCCAGTACCAGAGAGTGACCGGTGCAGATAGTTCACCTTTTTTGCTCAAGCTTTCCAGCATACTGAGCATTGGGGTAATACCACTCCCTGCTGCAAGCAAGATCAATGGACTCGTCTGCACAGGCAAGGTCATATCACCATAAGGCTGACCAAATTCGATCACATCACCTACTTGTGCCTGTTCTGCCAACCAGGTACTGACTTTACCGGCATTGACTTTTTTCACGGTCAATAAAACATGTTGCGCATCTACACGGGTCAAACTATAGCTACGTTCATAACGGATGCCGTTTACCACCACATAGACCGGATGATGCTGCCCTGCTTCACCAAACTTAAATAAGCGATTCACTTGAATTTTCAGACTCAGCATATCCTGTGCTGCATTTTCTATATGCACGATCTTGCCTAATGGCTGATTCAACGACCATACAGGATTGAGTTTCTGAATCCAGAAATTAATTGCATGCTGATCAACTACACTATCAGACAGTGCATTCAATGGCATTTTAAGTTTTTGCAGTACATGCATCGTTTGTGACATCACCTTGGGTTTTTAATTATTATACACATGTATATATATTTGTATATACAACCGTATTGTTTCTAATCATTTCACAAGCTTAACTGGCTCGGTTATAATAAAATGATTCATGCATGAACCTATCGATGAACGAGCCTTCAATGAAAATAAGCAGTGACGCATCTTTATTACAATCGAAAAGCATTGATGAGCCGATTATCGTACGGAGTGTCGGTCGCAAGGCCACCATTACCAAGGAAGAACTGTTTCAGGCTGCGTTGAATCTGATTGGGCCACAAAAAAGTATTTCCTCTTTAAGTCTACGTGAAGTCGCGCGTGAAGCTGGTATTGCACCGAACAGCTTCTATCGTCATTTTAAAGATATTGATGAACTGGCCATTGAGCTGATTGATCGTGCCGGGATTGTATTGCGTCAGATTTTGCATGAAGCACGTCTGCAAGCTTCTCGCCAGAACAGCATTATCCGCAGTTCTGTAGAAGTCTTTATTGCCCAGCTGGATGCCGATGAAGGCAATCTGAGCCTGTTATTACGTGAAGGCTATACCGGTTCCAAATCTTATAAACAGGCGGTGGAACGCCAATTAAATTATTTTCAGCAGGAACTTCAGGAAGATTTAATTCGTCTGGAACGCCTAAACAATAAGAAGTTATTTCATCCCGATATTGCAGCCAAAGCCATTACCCAACTGGTCTTCAACATGGGTGCTAATGTGATTGATATGCCTGCCGAAGACCGCAAAGAAATTGCCGAACAGACCATGATCATGATCCGGATGATCCTTGAAGGTGCACGTCATCTGGAAGATTCTCAGCTGCGCTAATTTTCCGATTTGCATGAACTAGTATAAAAAGAGACGTAATCAGCGTCTCTTTTTTATGATGATTACAAAAGTGCGAGTTGAGCTTTGACTGCCTTTGCAGTGGCTTCCGGATACTCAAGCGGGAACATATGCCCGCCCTCGACCACAGAATAATTAATCCGATAAATCTTGTGCATCCCTTGTGGCAACCCCTGCTGATAAAACTGGCTTTGCTCTGCAGTCATCAGATGCATCGGCACTTCAGGCGGTCGGCGTGGCGTTCTCCACCACCAGGCTGGCACAGTCCGGAAGATTTCCGCTTCTATCTGTTTTGGAATAGTTAACGTCACCCCACCACGTTCAGGTTCTGGCTGAATGCCGCTCTCGATATAATCAGCAAAACACTGCTCATCGAAATTTTTAAATAAGCGGTTAAACCGGAGTGCTTCAATAGCGACCTGTTTTGATGACCAATAATCTTTGCGTTTTAGCGTAATTCCTGCGGGTGTATAACCATCGACACTTTTTAGATTCAGCTTTTTGATCAGTTCAAACATGGCGCTGTTTTTTCCAATCACAAATGGTGGATCCATAATGATCAGCTTGGAAAACAGTTCGGGACGTCGATACGCCGCCATAAGGGTCACCAGACCACCAAAGGAATGTCCTAAGCCAATCACTTGCTGCTGAGGAAACTGCTGCTCGATATCTGCAATGACTTCATCGACCAGATAACGCCAGTCTCGCGTAATTGGATATTGTGGGTTCATGCCGATAAAGGGAATCGCTTTGACCTCATAGTCTTGCTGAAAACAGTCCAGAAACTTCCGATAAGTTGCCGAAGGGATACCATTGGCATGGGTAAAATGTAAGGCTTGCTTCATTATTTTTAAACGCAGTGCGTATTCATCCTGAAATCGTAAGATGAGCTTACCGCTTTAAAGATTTATTCGGCAGCGCAAAAATGCTCAAAGCATGACCTCAAAGTCATTTCTCTGTATTCCTTCAGAATTTAAAGTCTATTTCTGCGATACAGTCAAATGTTGCATCGGTAGAAAAGTCGCGCCGCAACTGGCCTTATCCCCCGCGATGACCACTGCCCGTCCTTTGACAGTAATAGACAAATTGCTGGAAATTGCGGTGACCATAGTCTGGCATTTGGGACAATAATGCTTCATGCCATTTAAATGTACGGCAATACCATTGATCAAAAAAGAGAGTTCGCATTCAGTCACCATGCCGCCATGACTGGTCTTTGTGCCAAGGGTAATCAGTGCTTTTGACATACTTTGTCATTCTTATTATTCAGTAGCCTAATTTTAAACAGGAGGAAAATAACAGACCAGCATTCTCCGACCAAAAAAATAATAAACCCGGATTTTGCCTATAAAAAAAGCAGCCCGAAAGCTGCATTTTTTTATTGCGTAAAGCTTAAGGCTTGACCACGACCATCACCTGAATTGCTTCCGGTGTTACCGATAGACCATCCAGCAGGCTTAAACCTTCTTTCTGCAACTTTTGTAAACGTGCAATTTCATCTTCACGGATACTTGGATTGAACTGTTTCAGATAGGTCAGGCGATCAATTTCATATTGCCATTTATTGCCATACACTTCTTTGGCTTGCTGCTTGAAGCCAGGCAATGCACTGCGTGCCAGTTCAAGCGCTTGCTGATAACGTGCCTCAATCACATCACGACGTGCTTTCACCACCTGACGGCAACTATTGCCATCTAAATGATGCAAGTACGGTTTCAGGATTTCTGGTGCAATCTTTTGTGATAGATCCTGACCTTTTTCACTGAGCAAGACACGAATCAACTGTTGCGGCAAGCTAGACGGCAAGTTCAATGCTTTCGGAGCCACCACATCGACCTTGAACCATACTTCAAGTAATACCGAACCCTGTGGCAGTGCTGCAGATTTTAGTACCGCAACGTTAGTGCTACCAAAGCCTTGCGTATTGATCATTTCCATCACACTTTCAGTGAATGGATGTTCCAGTGTCAGGTATTGCGCATCTTCGCGGATTTGTGCCTGATCACGATAGAAAGTCGCTGTAATCCCTTCTTCATCCAACGTCAAACCTTGAACCTGCATTTGATCGGTTGGCTTGATGATCACTGTACCGTTACTTTGCTCGTCAAAGTCGATATTCGTAGACGCCATAAAGCGCTTCATGAAAATCGGCAAAGTGGTATTGTCATCATAGTCTTCAAGCGCGTTGACAATTTCCTGTGCCACCACCGGACGGCAAGAGTTGTATTCAAGCAAACGGTCTCGACCTTCCTGCAATTCAGCTTCCAGCGCTTCACGTTGCACGCTAACTTCTTCCAGCAGGTCTTCAAAATCTTGACCTTTGTCTGCCAATAGACAGTCTTTCAAGCGAACAATAAAATTTTCTTGCAAGGTTTGTGCAGCTGGAGAAATATTGCTGAAGATATTCAGCGCTTCGTTATACCAGCGGAACATACGTTCTTGTGCAGTTCCCACCAGATAAGGCACATGAATCTGAATCCGGTTTTCCTGACCGATACGATCCAGACGACCAATACGCTGTTCCAACACGTCCGGGTTCGCAGGTAGGTCAAACAGAATCAGGTCAGAGGCAAACTGGAAGTTACGACCTTCCGAACCAATTTCCGAGCAGAGTAAAATCTGCGCGCCATACGAATCTTCAGCAAAATAAGCTGCGGCCTGGTCACGTTCTAATAAGCTCATGCCTTCATGGAACATGGCGGTACGAATACCGGCATGTAAGCGCAGTACATTTTCCAGCGCTTCAACCACTGGCCCGCTACGCGCAATCAGTAAGACTTTTTTGTGTTTTAAATCGGTACGCAAACGCTCCATCAGCCACATCACGCGTGGATCGGCTTCCATCCATGCGCCATCGAGCTGCGCCTCTTCAGGCCACATCTGTTCACGCAACTTGCCATCTTTCGACCAGTTTTCTGGTGCTGGCAATGGTGCCGGCTGACAGTCACGACCCGGGAAACCTTGAATGGCTTCACGTGTATTACGGAACAGGATACGACCTGTACCATGACGGTCTAAAAGTTCGTGAATGGCACGGAAACGCTGTTCAGGCTGATCTTCAATCGGATGACCTAACAAGGCTTCAATCGCAGTTAAATGCTCGGCTTCTAGCGGCATGTCTGACATCAGCACTTCTGCAATTTTAGCTGTATGCTGATACTGTGCTTCTTCGTCGAGGAAACGATCCAGCGAGTTAAAACGCTGTGGATCAAGCAAACGTAGGCGTGCAAAGTGACTTTCCACACCGAGCTGTTCAGGTGTTGCCGTCAATAACAACACGCCCGGCGTATGTTCAGCCAGCTCTTCGACCAGATCATAACGGTCATTACCACCATCTTCTTCACTCCACATCAAATGATGCGCTTCATCGACCACCAACAAATCGAAACCTGCTTCAAGTGCCTGTTCACGCAGATCTTCATGGTCGACCATCAAATCGACAGAGGCAATAATTTTTTGTTCGGTCAGGAATGGGTTCTGTTCAGGATCATGTTCTTTGATCGATGCCGTACGAGTCAAATCAAACAGCGAGAACTCAAGATTGAAACGACGGCGCATCTCGATCATCCACTGATATTGCAGTGAATCCGGCACTAAAATCAGGATACGTTCAGAACGGCCAGTTTTCAGCTGTTGATGGATGATCAGACCCGCTTCAATAGTTTTACCCAGACCCACTTCATCGGCCAGTAATACACGCGGTGCAAAACGCTGACCAACTTCATGCGCAATATAAAGCTGATGCGGAATCAGACCGACACGTGAACCCACCAGACCACGCAGTGGACTGCTTTGCATATTGGCCTGCATCAGCAGTGCTTCAATACGCAGGTCATACCATTCTTTATAATCAACCTGACTGGCCAATAAACGGTCTAGAGGCTTAGACAGCTGGATGGTCGCACCAATACGGGTTTCATTCAGCGATTTACGTTCTTCAGTTCCATCTTCCAAGGTACGAACGACATGATAACGCACCACGCCATTGCGGTCTTCAACGGATTCTACAATCCACTTGGTCCCTTCCTGATCCTGTAATTCATCTTTCACATTAAATACGATACGAGATAAGGGTGCATTGCTGCGTGCATAGACGCGGGTTTCATCGCTTTTCGGGAATAAAATGCTGACCGACCGCTCATCAACATCAATAAGAACGCCTAAACCGAGTTCTGTTTCAGTATCTGATAACCAACGTTGACCAATAGCAAATTGCTGCAATTTTTCCACCTTTATCTTAAGTACAAGATTATGAATATTAGGCTCAATCACGAAACGTCATTGGAGCAAAATTCCACACCTTCAAGCAATGTATTTTGACATAAAGCCCACTAAAAAGTGAGCATAATTCACGCCGATTAAAGAAGTATTTCCTAGAACGGCGCCGGACAATAAAATTCGACCAACTGCTCTGTTTGAGGATGATAAAAACTCAAACGTTCCGCGTGTAAACATAAACGCGAGCTGAGCTGTTGCTGTTCGGATGTCGCATATAAGGTATCGCCAATAATCGGATGTCCGAGATATTGCATATGCACCCGTAGCTGATGTGAACGGCCGGTAATTGGGGTCAGTTTCACCCGAGTCACGGGCTGTCCCTGAATATTAAAATGTTCGATCGCCTGCCAATGCGTGATGGCCGGCTTATTATGTGCGGGATCTGCGATATGTAAGGGGGGACGGCTTGGATCATACACCACTGGCACTTCAATAGTGCCTTCACCTTCGAGTGTACCGGCAACCATAGCCTGATAGGTTTTATCAGTCTGGCGTTCCTGAAACTGGCGGGAAATGGTTTTTTGTCCCCATTTGCTCAGACCAAAGGCCAAAATACCGGATGTATCGCGATCCAGTCGATGAATCAGTAAAGTTTTGGGTTCTAATTTGACCAGACGGTTGATCAGGCAATCTTGTAAGTCTTCTGTTTTACCGGGAACTGTGAGTAAACCTGCAGGTTTGTGGATGACCATGAAATCGTCATCACGATGTATCAGATGTTCGGTTAGAAAATTACTCAAAGTTCAATCCCAGGCTGATCGTGAAAAACAAGGCGGCAATGATAGAAAGCTTAGCCAATAATTACAATGCGCATTTATGTAAATGACGATGAAATTTCCGATTTAGCGCATAAAATTGCTCAATCGCAGCGCATCAACCTGAGGATTTTAAAATGAAGCTTGCCAATTCGTGCAAAGACGGATGTTTTAGCACATCTTCATAACGGATATTGGCACCATGTGCACGCCATATACCGACTAGACTCACCACCGCTACCGAATCCAGACCATAATTTTTTAAGTCGACATAGGGATCAATTTCCAAAGCATCCATATCCAGCTGTTCTGCGACAGCCAACATAATGCCTTTGGCCGACAATACATATTCGGAAGATGCGCTTAAATCCCATAAGCGGGTCAGGCTATAGGTATTTAAGTGATGTATCCCCTGTGCTGAAATGTTTTCGATCCATTGAATATGCTGATCTTGATTCGCCAATAAAATCACATCATCGACCACACCGATTTGATCCGTCACACTCATCAGATGCGGCAAAATCTGTTTCAGCATCGGTGTAACCTGCCCGGCAAAAATCAGTTGCGGATGCATTGAGGCATATTCTCCCAATTGCTGCATGCCTTGCATCAGGTCATCACCATATAAGTCAACAATCGGAATATCGAGTGCTTTGGCTTTATTGCTGATCTGGATCAGATGACTCATTAGGTCGCTTTCTTGTATGCCTACCATCATCCTTAAATTTTGTAATCCCACTAAAACCAAAACAGATTCATTTGATGCAAGCTGCCATTTGGCTTGGGATGGAGCAAGTTGGATTTTTTTAGGGATGGGGTACAGCATGGGAGGCTCTTATAAATACAAAATAGCATGATGATTCATGCTATTTTAGTTTAG
Organism: Acinetobacter sp. YH01021; assembly: GCF_013420255.1. Lineage (GTDB taxonomy): Bacteria > Pseudomonadota > Gammaproteobacteria > Pseudomonadales > Moraxellaceae > Acinetobacter. Next base: position 1,345 of record NZ_VOYO01000016.1, on the reverse strand, counting down.
CATCGATTTGAAAAACACTTTGATTTCACAGAGGTTTATTGTTCTAATTTCGTATCATCGCCATTATGTTAAATGGCTTTAATTTTGCTTAGCCCTATATTCATTAAATGCTAGAAGCATTCCCTCTTTTTGTTCTGCGGAGGCATCTGGAAATGAATAAAATCTTTCATAATCTTTTCTAAATTGGCTGCTTTCAATTCTTTTAGCTAAGTCATCAATAAAACCTTTTCCTTGAGTCTGATATTGCTGAATCGTTTGTTTATCTAGGCAGATAGTTTTCGCCCAAGAAACTGCACTCATATTTATACAAACATTGAGGTATATATTTTCGCTATCCTCATATAGTTCCCAAAAATAAGGCTCCATTTCTATAAGTTGCATTTCACTAGTATTTCCAAACTTTTAATTATTTCTAAAATTAACATAATACACGTTATACGAAATTCTTTTGTTAGAACCCATTTAAAGTGTCTATATTCTCACCAATAAAAATGTCTGGTTTATGATGGTTTTTATCACCATGGACTGGATATAAAATATAGATGCTGATCACTATGTCTGATAAAGAAATTCAACGTCTTGCAGTTCTGCAAGACGTTAGAGATCATCGTATTACCCAGGTCCGTGCTGCTGAAATCCTGAATCTTTCCACCCGTCAAATTACCCGGTTATTGCAGAAGCTCAATCAAGATGGTGTCTCAGGTATGGCACATGCCAGTCGTGGTCAACCGGGTCATCGTCGCCATGACGTCCTGTTAAAATCAGAATGTCTTTCCATTATTTCTGAACATTTACTTGGCTTTGGTCCTACATTGGCTCATGAGAAGCTCAGCAGCATGTTTGGCCTGCATATCCCGGTAGAAACGGTTCGTCGCTGGATGACTGCAAATGACCTCTGGATTCCTCGATCCAAGCGCCTGAAACGTCCATATCAGCCTCGATACAACCGTGATTGCTTCGGTGAGCTGATCCAGATCGATGGCTCATATCATGACTGGTTTGAAGGTCGAGCTTCCAAATGCTGCTTGCTAGTTTATATCGATGACGCCACTGGAAAGCTGTTGCATCTGCGCTTTTGTGAGGCTGAAACGACCTTTGATTATATGCTTTCAACCCGAGCCTACATTGAGCAATACGGCAAGCCTTTAGCGTTTTATAGCCATAAACACTCGGTATTCCGAGTGAATCAGAAATCGAGCCAAGATAGCCAGATCACGCAATTTGGGCGGATTCTGAATGAGTTAAATATTGATATTATCTTCGCCAACTCACCCCAGGCCAAAGGCCGTGTGGAACGTGCCAATAGAACACTCCAGGATCGCCTGATCAAGGAAATGCGCCTAGA
>NZ_VOYO01000015.1:0-71378 GCF_013420255.1 Acinetobacter sp. YH01021 | reverse complement strand
TTCTCAGTTGATTTTCAATATGTTTTCATTCGACCAAGTGCAACTGACTTTAGATAGAACCAATTGGAAATGGGGAAAACGAAATATTAATATCCTGATGCTCGCAATCGTTTATCGTGGAATAGCGATACCTATCCTTTGGACATTGCTTAATAAACGTGGAAATTCAGATACGAAAGAGCGTATTGCTTTGATTCAACGCTTTATAGCCATTTTTGGTAAAGACCGTATTGTGAATGTGTTCGCAGACAGAGAGTTTATCGGTGAGCAGTGGTTTACATGGTTAATTGAACAAGACATCAACTTCTGCATTCGTGTTAAAAAAACTTCATTGTCACCAATCATTTAGGAAAGAATCATAAAATTAGTGATTTATTTCGCCATCTTAAAGTTGGTCAAATTGAATGTCGTAAACGACGGATTTTGGTTGGTCGGGTGAAACTATATATAAGTGCACTACAGTTAGAAAATGGAGAGCTTTTACTCGTCGTTTCTCCTCAGTTTAATGCCAATGCTATTCAGGATTATGCATTACGCTGGGAAATTGAAACCTTATTCAGTTGTCTCAAAGGACGCGGGTTTAATCTTGAAAATACGCGCTTGACAGACCCTAGACGAGTGAAAAAATTGATTGCGGTGTTAGCTATAAGCTTCTGTTGGTGTTACTTAACGGGTGAATGGCAACATAATCAAAAAAAAGCGATAAAAATAAAGAAGCATGGACGACTCTCAATGAGTTTATTTCGCTATGGTTTAGACTATGTTCAAATGGCGATTCAGCGTTTAATTGGTTTTGGGAAAAAAGAAGAGTTTAAGGAAATTTTGGCAATTTTAAGAAAGCAGAATCCTGATAGGATAAGGGTTCTGTGAAATTTGTCGTGTACAGAGAATTCTTTTATAAGATTCGTTTTTTTGTCAGATTATTTAGATCTGAGATATTTCATTAGAAATGTATACCAGTATCCTGCCATAACTCATTCTATTTCTTATTTTTTATAAAAATGACTTTACTCAGGTGCAGGCAATGTACTTCTTACAAAATAATCCGCCATTCCTATACCAGATTGCTATTATCGATGTCACAATTTTGAATTAAATCTCAACAACTCAAGAATAATGACAGGAAAATTACAATGAACCCAAAAGAAATGAGCGGTTTAGCATTACTGGAAGCGATGCGTGATGAAAAAATCCCGGCCCCAAGTATTAGCGAAACCATGTCGATGCAACCAGCAGTGATTAAAAGCGGACATGTAGAATTTAAGGTAAAAGCTGATCATCGACATTTAAATCCGCTTGGCGGCGTCCATGGTGGTTTTGCTGCAACCGTTTTGGATACCGTGACAGGCTGCGCGATTCATACTTTACTTGAAGCAGGTGTCGGTTATGGCACCATTGATCTGAATGTAAAGATGTGCCGCCCCATACCTCAGAATCAGCCACTGAAAGCCGTAGGAAAATCAATTAATCTCAGTAGAAATTTAGGTATTTCTGAAGGTCAGATTCTGGATGAAGAAGGTCGCCTGTATGCTCATGCCACTGCGACCTGTATGATTATTCGGACTGAATGAATATTGGTAGCCTGTACAATTCATCAGACACTTCATTTAAATAATATTACTTTTCGCCTGCCCTGCTTTAACAAATGACAAGCGTGGTCGAGTTAAGCCTTGAAACTCAAAATAATGCTTGGAAACATTGGCTAATTCCACATCTTGTGTTTGTGTTGTTGAGGCTTGCCACGCTTTAGACTGATTAGTACCTGTCAAAAGATTGCCAGAAATGGCATAGATATAAAGGTCTTTGCCTTGCTCTTTCAGATAGTCTGCATTCAGGAAAACTTCAAAGTTAAATTGACTTTCAGTTTCTACCAACCATTTTTCTGCAAACCATAATTGCAGCAAATCACCTAAATAAAGTGATTTTTGCGCCAAGGGCCATAGCGTGATATGAGCGTCTTTAACCGGGATATAATACTGTGCAGGATCAGCAATAATTTGCAGATAGTTTTCTTGATAATAAGCCAGTTGAGAGAAAATTTGAGGGATGCTGAGCGTATTCATTCGCTGTCTCCGGTTTAGCCATTTTTGTGCTGGCAAGTAGGTTTAAATCCACACTGTTTGACCATTTGGTCAAACGACTTTATGGTTTTAATCTAGCAAGTGAAATTTATTCTGACAAGTATTTTTCGTGAAATTCATGCAATTGCCTAAATTAAAAACAGACAGGCTGTATTTATAATAAATATGATAATTTTTGCTTGACCCCTGTCAAAATCTCTCTATAATCGCTTTCAGATTCTCCAATAGCTCAGTCGGTAGAGCGACGGACTGTTAATCCGCAGGTCCCTGGTTCGAGCCCAGGTTGGAGAGCCAAATTCAAGAAAGCCCACTCATCATGAAGTGGGCTTTTTTATTATCTTAAAATTTGACGGCTTGTTATTTTCAACTATTTAAAATGAATAATTATTTTCAATCCCTCATAAAATTCGATATATAAATACCCCTCTTTTCAAAATTTTGAGATATAAAAAATCCCCCATGCATGGAGGATTTTTAAACTGTCACCGAGATTAAGCCGCTTGAGGCGGAACACCGCTATGAAAACGGAAAGTTTCATCAGGCGCGAGAATTAGCTGTTTTTCAACTTCACGAATATGTAAGATTCGCTCCTGAATATCCTCTTTCGGATTTTTCAGTTTTGCTGTGGTTGCCACATCCATTGCCAAAGCCAAATAGTCTTCAAAATGGCGAGATTCGGATTTGAGCAGGTAACGGTAGTAACGTGCCAACTCATCATCAACACGCGAAGCAAGCGCGTAGAAACGCTCACAGGAACGCGCTTCCACAAAGGCACCAATCACTAAGACATCAATCAAGGCTTCAGGCTCAAAAGTGCGGATTTCCTTACGCAAACTACCAGCATAACGCCCTGCACTCAAGTTCTGCCAAGCCTGACCGCGCTTGTTCATCAATTCAAGTACTTGCTCATAATGCAGCATTTCTTCACGCACCAGCTGTGCAAGCTTTACCTGTAGATCAACAAAATAACTATAGCGGAACATCAGGTTCATGGCCGTGCTGGCTGCTTTTTTTTCACAGTTGGCATGATCTTGCATTAAGATTTCAAGATTTTCGACTGCCATATCCAGCCATGCTTGTGGTGTTTCACAACCGAGGAACGCAATCACCGGCTGCATCAGTTCATCATAATTAATATTCGACATAACCACTCTAATCTTAACGCGCTGACTTAATCACGGCTTTCATTTGCTGAACCGCTTGTGCCAGACCGACAAATACCGCATCCGCAATTAAAGAATGACCAATATTGAGCTCATGAATCTGTGGAATCGCGGCGATTGGCGTTACATTATCCAGATTTAAACCATGACCTGCATTCACTACCAGACCTTTAGATGCAGCATATTCAGCACCTTTCACAATGCGTTCAAGTTCCGCTTGTTGCGCTTCTGGCGTTTCTGCATCGGCATAGGCGCCTGTGTGAATCTCAATCGTCGGTGCACCACAAGCAACTGCTGCATCAATTTGTGCAAAATCAGCATCAATAAATAAAGATACATCACAACCAATGGCTGCCAGCTCTTGAGTCGCTGCTTTTACAGCATCAAAATTACCCACGACATCCAAACCACCCTCAGTGGTCACTTCCTGACGTTTCTCAGGAACAAAGCAAACATGCTGTGGCTTAATTTCCTTGGCAAAGGTGATCATTTCATCAGTTACCGCCAACTCAAGATTCATACGGGTTTTTAACGCAGGACGCATACGACGTACATCGTCATCCTGAATGTGACGACGGTCTTCACGCAAGTGCAAGGTAATACCTTCTGCCCCTGCCTGTTCGCAGATCAATGCAGCATTGACTGGGTCTGGGTACGTCGTACCACGTGCTTGTCTTAAAGTTGCGACATGGTCAATATTGACACCAAGTAATGCAGCCATAATTTTTTCCTAACTATGATTGAGATTGAGAGTTTTGAATCCAGAGTTGTCGACTTTTCAATGGTCGATCACCGAGCAAAGCCGTTATCACCTGTCGATACAGTTTCGTCAGTAATTGTAACTGTTCCGGATTAAAATCCCCACCATTTTCATGCGTCAACATGCTTAAAATCTGTTGACCGGAGATAGTGGAGCGCAAGGCCTTAGCCGATGGCATAAAGCCAGCATTGAGCTGAAAATAATAATGTTGCTCAGGATTAATCTGCGCCTGATTGGCATCTACCGAAAAATCCAGACCATAACCGAGTTCTTCCAGCAAAACATGCTCAAACTGGCGCAAGATCTGTTTTAAATATAAATTTGGATTAGATTGTACGGATAATTGCTGTAATGCAGTTAAGGTCTCAGCATATTTGGCAAAAGTTTGCGGCATTTCGACTTCTAAAGGACATAACCGCAACAGGATTTCATTCAGATAAAAACCCGAAAAAAAGGCATCGCCAAAAAAGAAAATCGGCTGATTGACAATTTCCAGTTTAGTAAAATTTTTGAGTTCGGATTTACCTGAAGCTTGCAAACGAATGGGCTGATATTGCGGTGGTGGCATTTGCCTGAGAATGCCGTCTACCCTGCCATATTCTTGGGTAAATAAATGCACAATATGACTGCGTTCACGGTACTTACGATGATGAATCAGATAGCCATGCAGTACTTCGTTACGCATAAGCGGGTACTTTAATCCTTATCTTTTTTTGATTTTTTATCATCTTCTTCGTCATCCCCATCCGGGATCACTGCGCCCACAACAGCCGCTGTACCTTTCACTGCGACTTTTGTGGTTTTATAAGCCACCTTGACAGGAACCGTGACCACTTTATGAATACAGCCTTGCAGAAATAAAACACATGCAACCACTGCCAACACTTTCATCATCACAGATTCCTCGAAGGGTCTTATCAAGCTTATCGCTTAGATATCACTATAACCTAAGCTTTTTAATGCACGTTCATCATCAGACCAGCCACCTTTGACTTTCACCCAAAGGGTTAACATGATTTTCTGTTCGAACATTTTTTCCATGTCGAGACGCGCATCCATACCGATTTTCTTCAGTTTGACACCTTTCTCGCCAATCACAATGGCTTTTTGGCTCGGACGATCAACAAAAATCGTGGCATCAATATAGGTACAGGCAGCTTTCATACGACCGGTTTTTTCATTCAAGACCGGCTCTTCAGTTTTGAATGATTCGATCTGAACGGTCAAATCGTATGGAAGCTCTTCCCCCAGCTGACGCATGATCTTTTCACGGATAATTTCAGACGCCAGGAAACGCTCTGAACGATCGGTCAGTTGATCCAGTGAGTATAGTGGTGGCTGGAACGGAAGATACTTGGCAATCGTGTCACGTAAATGTTCAAGATTGGCACCACGAAGCGCAGATACCGGTACGATTTCCGCAAAGTTCATCAGCTTTTCGCGTTCACGAATCAGCGGCAAAGCTTCGTTCTTGTTTTCAAAAGTATCGAGCTTGTTGATCACCAGAATCACTGGCATTTCAGCATTTTTCAGCTTTTCCAGAACCAGGTCATCATTTGGCGTCCACTTTTGTGCATCCACTACGAATAAAACCAGGTTCACATCGCGTAAAGCCGAATGTGCCGCACGGTTCATCATTTTATTGATGGCACGGACTTCTTTTTTATGCATCCCCGGTGTATCGACAAATACCGCCTGAGATTTTTCACGTGAATCAATCCCCACGATTTTATGACGTGTAGTTTGTGGTTTACGTGAGGTAATCGAAAGTTTTTGACCCAGAATATGGTTCATTAAGGTAGATTTACCCACATTCGGGCGACCTACAATGGCAACAAAACCACTACGATAATCCGATGGGATCTCGGTGCCTTGTGCACTAAAAAATTGACTAATAAGGTCGTGACTGTCGCTTTGCGACTCGTGATCAGCATCAATGTGATCGGAATGAGTAGTCATTAAGACTTATGCTCCAAAAGTTTCAAAATATCCGCCGCAACGGCTTGTTCAGCAAAACGCCGGCTCGCGCCTTCGCCTTGCATGGTCGGCAATCCCGCAATCTGGCATTCCACTTTAAAATGCTGATTGGGTGCATCACCTTGAATATCTACAACCTCGTAAACTGGGAGAGGTTTCTTACGTGCTTGTAAATACTCTTGTAAGCGAGATTTAGGATCTTTAAGCTGATCTGTCGGCTCAATATGATCTAAATAGGGTTCGTACCATTTTAGCACAATCGGTTCTAGCACAGTGAGATCACCGCAGTCGACATAGATTGCACCAATAATGGCTTCTACCGTATCTGCCAGTATAGACTCACGATGATGACCGCCAGATTTCAATTCACCGGTACTGAGAATCAAATTCTGGCTCAGTTTTAAATCATTGGCGATTTTTCCTAATGCTTCCTGACGAACCAAGGTCGCACGCATACGCGTCAACCGGCCTTCATTTTCGCTTGGATAGGCATTAAAAAGATAATTCGCAATGATCATCCCTAAAAGAGAATCGCCCAGAAATTCCAGGCGCTCGTAGTTGTGTTTATGACTGACTGAACGATGAGTCAATGCCAGTTTCAGCAAATCAGCCTGTTTAAACTGATAGCCGATCCGTTTGGCAAGACGTTCATCATTTAGCTTTGACTGTGCTTTGATCAAACTCTTTCTCAAACTTCATCACTAAATCGATATTCATTATGAAATTTTTACGAATTTCATAATTCTTGTGCACCTGTAAACCATCGGTATTGGTAACTTTGGCAATTTCGTCAAACTTCAGATCACGAATATTATTCATTTCTAAACGCTGACTCATCTGTTGACGGAATGTTTCTGGCGTTATATTGGCTGGAGCGCTTTTTAACAGCGCCTCAATCTCACCATCTACCATACGATCATCGAAGTATGGCCCCCACACTGCAATCGCCACTTTTGCAAGAAATGCAAAGCCCACGATTGCAAATAAAACCCCAATATAAGAAGCACCTTGTTGATGTCTCATTTTTATTTTCCTGATTGAAACAATTAATCGATTGTTCCGTTTCGACCAAACGATGGCAATTTAAAGCCAGGTTCTTTATGCATCCAGATATAGAAGGCACGACCTGTTAAGTTTTCTTCCGGAACAAGCCCCCAAAAACGACTGTCAGCACTCTGATCGCGATTATCCCCCATCGCAAAGTAATGACCTTCTGGCACTTTCACTTCCCAATATAAACCATTTTCACCTGAATATTTACCATTTTCCAGATAGTTAATAAAAGGTGCCTGACGAGCGACATTCACACCTTCCAGCTCACGCATGGTAAAGGTATGCTCACCCAAGGTTTCTTTATGATAAATGGCATTTGGAGTATCTAAACGGTCTTTTTCGCGGCTAAATTCTACTGGAACTTTCGCCACTTTTTCACCATTAATGCTCAACTGGCCATGATCATAAACAATATGATCGCCTGGCAAGCCGACAATACGCTTGATATAACTGATGGTCGGTTGCGGTGGATAACGGAATACCGCTACATCACCACGTTCCGGACTGCCGGTATCAATAATTTTGGTATTGACCATAGGCAGTTTGATGCCATAGTCAAATTTATTCACCAGAATAAAATCACCAGTTTCCAGCGTCGGCACCATCGAATCGGATGGAATATTAAAAGGTTCATATAAAAACGAACGCAGTACCAGCACAATGGTCAGTACCGGCCAAAAGTCATAAGCCCAGGTGATAATAAAATTCTCATGGCCCTTACCTCGGGTTTGTCTTTGTTTCAAGACAAACTTGTCTAGCAACCACACTGCGACAAAAAACAGGGTCGCAGGCACAAGAATCAAATTAAAATCAAAATCCATGGGCTTATATCCTTATTATTTTAGCGTTCGACTTTTAATACGGCTAAGAACGCTTCTTGCGGGATTTCTACGCTACCCACCTGTTTCATGCGTTTCTTACCTTCTTTCTGTTTAGACAGAAGTTTTTTCTTACGTGACACGTCACCACCATAACACTTCGCCAATACGTTTTTACGCATCGCTTTCACAGTCGAACGTGCAATGATTTGCGCACCAATTGCCGCCTGAATCGCGACATCAAACATTTGACGTGGAATCAGGTCTTTCATTTTTTCAACCAGTGCAATACCACGATGGCGTGCATCGTTACGGTGACAGATCATCGCCAAGGCATCGACTTTTTCACCATTGATCAAGACATCTACTTTGACTAAAGAGGAGCTTTCAAAACGGACAAAGTTATAGTCGAGTGATGCAAAACCACGTGAACAAGACTTCAATTTATCAAAGAAATCCATCACCACTTCGGCCATTGGAATTTCGAAAGTAATAGAAACCTGATTCGCCATAAACTTCATGTCTTTTTGCACACCACGGCGCTCAACACACAATGTCATGACGTTACCCAGGTATTCTTGCGGCACAAGAATATGACATTCAGCAATCGGTTCACGCAGATCTTCAACGGTTGAACCATCCGGCATTTTGGATGGACTGTCGATATAAATCGTCTGACCATTCTTCATCACCGCTTCATAAATTACAGTTGGCGCAGAAGAAATCAGGTCAAGATCGTATTCGCGTTCCAGACGTTCTTGTACGATCTCCATGTGCAGCATGCCCAAGAAGCCACAGCGGAAACCAAACCCGAGTGCATCTGAACTTTCAGGTTCAAAAAACAAGGCCGAGTCATTGATTTGCAGTTTATGCAACGCTTCACGGAAAGGTTCAAAATCGCTGGCATCAATCGGGAATAGACCAGCATAAACCTGTGGTTTCACCTTTTTAAAGCCCGGCAATGTTGCCACTTCAGGTGTTGCTGCCAGTGTAATCGTATCACCGACTGGCGCACCGAAAATATCTTTAATACCAGCAATCACAAAGCCAACTTCGCCCGCTTCCAGCATACCGGTTTCAGTATGTTTCGGGTTAAAGATACCTACAGAAGTAATAATATGCGTTTGACCAGTTGATTTGATCAACATCTTGTCGCCTTTACGCACTCGACCCTGCTTGACCCGAACCAGAGAAACCACACCCAGGTAGTTATCAAACCAAGAATCCACAATCAGCGCTTGTAACGGCGCTTCGCGATCCCCCTCAGGTGCAGGAATTACATTGACCAGTGTTTCAAGCACACCTTCAATACCTAAACCTGTTTTTGCAGAACAGGTCGGCGCTTCTGCGGCTTCAATCCCGATAATGTCTTCAATTTCCTGAATCACACGTTCAGGTTCAGCTTGCGGCAAGTCGATCTTGTTCAGTACCGGAAGTACTTCCAGACCTTGTTCAATTGCGGTATAGCAGTTGGCAACAGACTGTGCTTCTACGCCCTGCGCAGCATCTACAACCAGCAAGGCACCTTCACAGGCAGCAAGGGAGCGTGAGACTTCATACGAGAAGTCGACGTGTCCCGGTGTATCAATAAAGTTCAACTGATACTCTTGACCGTTGGGATGCGTATAGTACAAGGTTACCGAAGTGGCTTTAATGGTAATCCCACGTTCGCGCTCAAGCTCCATTGAGTCAAGGACTTGAGCCTGCATTTCACGATCTTGCAAGCCGCCACAAGTTTGAATAAAGCGATCCGCTAGGGTCGATTTACCGTGGTCAATGTGCGCAATAATCGAGAAGTTACGAATGTTTTTAATATCAACAGATTTTTTAGCTTGCGCCATGGGTTACCTTGAGAAAAAACGCGCTATGTAATTTAAAAATATTACATAACAAAAGCCGAATAGAAATTGCGAAGGATTATAGCAGAATGGTGATCTAGAAAAAGAATTATATTTTTTCCTTTATCCCTCACCTTATGTACGCCACAGTCAAGCGAAATCTCAATCAACACCACACGTAGAAGATAACTGTTATCTCCATTTACTCCTCAATGCTAGACCGATATCCTGATCAGGCTAGAGAGCATAATCTTTTCAATCCAGATATAAAGTGGAAAAATCAAAAGGATTTATATGTTCTGAAAGTGGCTGATATGCTTGGGTAAATGTCGGTGACATGCGTTTGGGACGTCCGGTGGCCATTTCGATACAGGCCCATTGGGTACTTCCAGTAAACAACAGAATCTGATCCTGTGGTCGATAAAATGCGTATTGTCTAAATGAATACAAGGCATTGATATCATTCAGCCAGGTGCGCAGAATAATCTCGTCTCCCTCAAAAGCTGCCTTACGGTATTGCACCTGATGCTCAACAGCAACCATGGCATGTTTCAGCTCTACATATTGCTTGAGTCCCAAGCCCAGTTTTTCAATATGAGCTGATGCGACATCCTGCATCCATTGCACATAGATCACATTGTTCACATGACCTAATCCATCAATATGGTTGGCTTGAACCTTTAAAGCAAGATCAAAAATACCGCTCACTGTGCTGTTATCCTTCCCATGATTTTAAGGTTATAGAGTCTACCGAATTTATCGCTGGGGTAAATTGCAAAAAATAAAAAACCGCTTATACAAGCGGTCTTTCACAAAAATCCAGCAATTTTATGAGATACGCATCCCGACCACAGCAAGCTGCCCCTGACGAATCAAGGTGACACGCGCGATGCTACCCTTTTTCAGTTCAGACACCTCTTGCACAAACTGATTTGAATTCAGTACTGTCTGGTTATTAATTTGAGTGATCACATCATTCGGCATGATTCGTGCCTGTGCTGCAATACCACCCGGACGTACATCCTGAATCACCACACCGCCTTTGATTTCCAGACTCGCCAACTCTGCTGGACTTAAGTCACGAATTGAAACCCCGATCACTGGTCCTTTGTTTGGTTGAGCCTGTGTGCCTGCTTTTGCCGGAGTATCATCTGGTGCCGCACTTAAAGTCGCTGCAATACTACGACGTTTATCATCACGCAAGATTTCAAGTTGTACCTGCTGCTGAGGTGCAGTACGGTTCAGATAGTTCAACAGTTCACTGGTACGTGAAATTGGGGTACCGTTGTATTTCAAGATGACATCACTGGCACGCAGACCTGCACGTGCAGCCGGAGAGTTTGGTGCAACCTGAGTTACCAGAGAACCTTCTGGTTTAGGTAAGTTATAAGATTCGGCCAGGTTACGGTCGATATCCTGTAAACTTACGCCCAGATAAGAGCGGGTCACTTTACCATTCTTCTTCAGTTGATCTGCAACTTCCATTGCCACATCAATCGGAATCGAAAAGGATAAGCCCATATACCCACCGGTTCCACTAAAGATCCGTGAGTTGACACCGACTACTTCACCACGCTGGTTAAACAGAGGGCCACCTGAGTTACCCGGGTTCAATGCTACATCTGTCTGGATGAAAGGTACTGCAGTTTCACCCATCATATTACGCATTTTGGCACTGACAATTCCGGCAGAAGCTGAATAATCAAAACCAAATGGCGAACCAATTGCGAGTACAGGCTCACCAACACGTAAGCGTCCTACATCCCCTGTCCGTAATTCTGGAAAATTCGAGCCATTAACTTTAAGCAAAGCTACGTCAGTTCGTGCATCACTCCCAACAACAGTGGCATCAATTTCCCGACGGTCATTCAGGGTAATGGTGACTTTGGAAGCATCTTCAACCACATGATGATTGGTCAGCAGATAGCCATCCTTGCTGATAAAGAATGCACTGCCATAACCGGTTTTTTCCTGTGGCATACGCTGCTGCGGAATAATCACCTGATTGCCAAAAAAGCGGCGCAGAATTTCCGGCACTTGTTGTTGTAAGAGCTCTTCTTCGCTCATTTTTTTAACGACATTGACACTGACCACTGCAGGACTGACCTGCTCGACCAGATTTGAAAAATCAACCGGCGTTACAGCCTGCAACTGTGCAGCACTCATGGTGAGAGTGGCTGCAAATAATCCTTTTTTTAAGTCTAGAATTTTCATATAAATTATTCACTCAAATTATTGATAAATTTATGTAAATAGGTTTTATCACAAACACTGTAAAGTTTAAGTAATAATATGTTTCAATACTTTATTCTGGGCAATATCTCATTATTAAAGCATTAAGTTAAGGCTTTGATTAATTTTTTTCATCAATAAATGAGCACTTCAACGCTTGCCTTTTGTACAAAAAAGCGCTGTTATTACCAAACTTTTTTAAAATTAGCTGATGGACATGTCTAATTTATCCCTTACCCATCAATTTGACGTCATTATTGTGGGCAGTGGCGGTGCTGGTTTAAGTTTAGCCTTATCGCTCCCAGATCATTTTAATATTGCAGTCTTAGCGAAATCCACCCTGACAGATGCCAGTACCTTTTATGCTCAAGGCGGCGTGGCCGCAGTATTGGATGAAATGGACTCAATTGAACAGCATATTGATGACACGATGATTGCAGGTGTGCAACTGTGTGAAATGGATGCGGTTAAACAGACGGTAGAAGGTGGCAAACCCTCGGTTGATTTCCTGCTGAAACATGGCGTTCAATTTACCCTCGATGAACAGGAACAATTACATCTCACCCGTGAAGGTGGTCATTCACAGCGCCGAATTATTCATGCGGCCGATGCGACTGGTCGTGCCATTTCCACTACTCTGGTACAACGGGCTCAAGAAAAACAGAATATTAAAATCTTTGAAAATTATATTGCGATTGACCTCATCTGTTCGCAAAAACTCGGTTTAGACGGTGACAATCGGGCGCTGGGTTTATATGTGCTGGATGAAAACACTGAAAAAGTGCATACCTTTTTAGCATCATTTACCGCCCTTGCCTGTGGCGGTGCCATGAAAGCTTATCTTTACACCTCAAATCCAGATATTGCTACGGGTGATGGTATTGCCATGGCTTATCGTGCCGGCTGCCGGGTCGCAAATATGGAATTTAACCAGTTTCATCCGACCTGTCTTTATCATCCGCAAGCACGTTCTTTCCTGATTACTGAAGCAATGCGCGGCGAAGGCGCTTATCTGCGCCTGCCTGATGGTGAACGCTTTATGCTGCGTTTTGACGAGCGCGCCGAACTCGCACCGCGTGATATCGTGGCCCGTGCCATCGACTATGAAATCAAGCGACTCGGTATTCGTCATGTCTGGCTGGACATTACCCATAAAGATGAAAGCTTTGTCAAAGAGCATTTCCCTACCCTGTATGCTCGTTTGCTCGAACTGGGTATTGATATTACTAAGGACATGATTCCAGTTGTTCCGGCAGCTCATTACACCTGCGGTGGTGTCATAGTCGATGAAAACAGTCAGACTGATATTGCTGGACTTTATGCGATTGGGGAAACCTCTTATACTGGCCTGCATGGTGCTAACCGTATGGCCAGTAACTCACTTTTAGAATGTTTTGTCTATGGAATGAGTGCAGCCAAGCACATTCAGGAAAATTTCAAGGCCGATCAGCCAGCTCCTGCAGTCCCAGCTTGGGATGATTCTCAGGTGACCAATCCGGATGAGGATGTGGTGATTCTGCAAAACTGGGATGAACTGCGTCAAACCATGTGGAACTATGTCGGAATCGTACGCACGACGAAGCGTCTGGAACGTGCATTACATCGTATTGAAATGCTGAGAAAAGAAATTACCGAGTATTATCAGGATTACCAGGTCAGCAAAAATCTGATTGAGTTACGTAATCTGGTGCTGGTGTCCGAGATGATTGTACGCTGTGCCATGCACCGCAAAGAATCTCGCGGTCTGCATTTCACCCTGGATTATCCAGAGCTGCTACCAGAACTACGCAAAACAGTCCTCGTGCCACCAAATTTTGAAGTGGAAACACCTTTGGTGAATTGTTAAAAGTCGATGGAGATAACATCCTTGGATGATATCTCCTTTTCTTTTTAGATTTTTATTTGCTCAAAGTCAGCTTAGGCTATTTATAGCCAGTCTTCTAATTTCAAATATTTAACGTTGTGGTGGAATTGAATATGTTCCGGTCACATGCGCCACAGGTTCTTCATGATCTATCGAATAAATCCAGACTTCTCCCACGATCAGTGCCTTGCCGACCTTGATCAGCTTACACTCTCCCCGTATATCTGTCCCACCTGAAGGTTTACGTAAGAAGTTGATATTCAGATTGGTCGTGACAGCCAAACCGACCAATCCAATTTCACCCAGAATGGCGACATAAAGAGCAAAATCCGCCAAGGTCATCATGGTTGGGCCAGAAACTGTGCCGCCTGGACGCAATTCCTCTGATCTCACCTGATAAAGCAGAGTGGCTCCACGCGGCGAAACCTTCTCAATTCGGCACTTCTCCAGGCTTTGTGGAAATTCTTGTTGTAAAAATTGTTCTATCTCTGTTTTGGTCGTTTTCATCTTATTAAAAAAATCTTCTATATCAGCCTTAATATAGAAGATTCTTCACAGATAAACCTAGAGAAAAATTAAATAAAAAGTATTTTAATAATCGGCTTATTTTAGATAACTTAAGGCCTGCTCAAATACCTGCTCAGGCGTTTGAGTTGCATCCAGACGTTTGATCCGTTCAGGATAACGTTGCCATAAAGTTTCATATCCCGCTCTCACTTTCTCAAAGAAAGTGACTTTTTCCTGTTCAAAGCGATCCAGCGCACCACGTTCACGTGCTCGGTTCATCCCCAGTTCAATAGGTGCTTCTAACCAGAACGTGATGTCCGGCATGCGTGCGACAAAGTGGTCATTCAGTAACTGCAACTTGGTTTCGCTCAGACCCCGACCTGCACATTGATAGGCAAAGCTGGCATCGCTAAAACGGTCACATAAGACAATTTTCCCAGCTTCTAATGCGGGCAGAATCACTTGTGCCAGATGCTGGGCACGCGCCGCATACATCAATAACAGCTCGGTATCATGCGCCATGGCTTCTTCATGGTTCACAGCCAGCAACAGCGAGCGAATCTGCTCAGCCATCGGGGTTCCACCGGGTTCACGAGTCAAAATAACATCTTTGCCCTGTGCGATAAAATCTTCATAGATCGAACGAATGAGCGTGGTTTTACCTACACCTTCTGTGCCTTCAAAGCTAATAAACATACTCATTCCTTATTTTTCGAGCGTAAAATCGTCAGATATTCCTGTACGGCTTTATTGTGGTCATTCAGATTGCTCGTGAATTTATGCCCACCATTACCGGTAGCGACAAAATACAGGTTGTCAGAATTATCCGGATGCATGGCTGCTTCAATGGCTTTCTTGCTTGGCAAGGCAATCGGTGTTGGCGGCAAACCTGAAATGGTATAGGTGTTATACGGCGTCGGTGTGCGTAAATCCTTGCGAGTAATATTGCCGTTATAGCTGTCACCCATGCCATAAATCACTGTTGGATCGGTCTGTAAACGCATGCCAATTTTTAAACGGCGTACAAATACCCCAGAAACCTGTTCCAATTCACGATCCACACTGGTCTCTTTTTCAATGATTGAGGCCATGATCAGCGCGTCATATTTATTCTGATACGGCAGATCAGTTGCACGTTTCGCCCACGCCTCATCCAGTGCTTTCATCTGGCGCTGATACAGATTGGTCAGAATTTTACGGTCAGTTTCACCTTTGGCAAAGAAATAAGTATCCGGTGCAAACAGCCCTTCAGGATGTGAAAACGGAATATTCAATTCTTTGAGTAATTGCTCAGTAGGCAGATGCAGTACTTCTTTGGTGACTAAATCATTTTTCTTCAGGGCATCAATCAGTTGCTTAAAGGTCGTGCCTTCAATTACCAGAATCCGGCTCATCTGGGCATTGTCTGCATCGGAAATCATCTCCAAGACCTGACGGATGCTCATGCCTTGGCGTACTTCATACACGCCCGCTTTCATGGTGTCATGAATCATGATGCGCTGATACAGCTTGAGAATGATCGGGAAACTCACCTGATCTTCTGTGGCCAGACGATCAATAAAACCGGAATAGGTTTGACCAGATTCGATCGCGAGCAGCTGTTTTTTTCCTTCTACAGGATAATCCTTCCACAAACTGCTTTTCAGGATTAACGCCAAGATCAAAGCAATACCAATCAGGACTAAGGCAATTCCTTTGAAAGATGAGGAGAATCTCGCTTTATTTTTCTTTTTGGCTTTAGGTTTGGAAGCTGACATATTAAGACATCTGGTTTAATCGAAGACGGTTAAAAAGTTCAATACAAGCATTGCCATCCAAGGCGCGCTGCTCAAATTGTGTGACAATTTTCATCGGGCTGAGTGCATTGCAGAAAAACAGACTCCGAATATGGGAAATTTCATCCATACCGATATATCGTTGCTCATAGACAATACCCTGATCTTGCATACGTTGTAGAATTTCTGCACGCATGACACCGAAGACGCCATTATAACGGAGTTCTGGCGTAATCCATGTATTCTTTATAAGAATGAAACAATTACTGCTCACCCCTTCGACAATGCCACCTTGTACATCTGTCACTATTGCCTCAGGCCAGCCGCGTTGATCTGCTTCCTGTTTCAGTAAAACCTGCTCCAGGCGGTTCAGGGTTTTCAGTCCAACCAGACTGGGCATAGTCAATCCCACTGCCTGCTGCAATACGCCACTTTGAATCTGTTCAAACTTAAAATCCTGTATGTCTTGAGGATAATAAAACAGCCAGAGATCTGCGGGATGATCCGGCAAACTATAACCGCGCTGACCCACTCCACGACTGAGCACAATCTTTAATGTCCCGTTCAGCTTACCCTCTGATTCCCCGAGAAGCTGTAAACTTTCCGTGATCAGATCGAGATTGGCATTCAGGCTTAAGCTCTGATTGCTGTTTTGCAAACGTGTCAAATGACGATCATACAATTCAATCCGGTTATGTCGAATCCGGGCCGTAGTAAAACAACCATCACCATAATGAAAGCCACGATCCAGCACCTCTATATGACTGACACGTTGGGCATTTTTTAAATACAGCATATTTTTACGGTCTCTAAAATATAAATTGAGCAGTAATATCCAGGCTTCACCTATATATCTCTTTTACTCACATCCAATTCTTTTTTAATTATTTTTTATGCAAAAAAACTCAAGCTATTCTTGCCTCATCTAACAAAAGCTAAAAAACTTGAGGAAAAAATGAGCATTCGTAAATTAAAAATTGGGGTATTGGCAGCACTGGTATCAGCAAGCGCTTTTAGTGTCTCTGCAAAAGATTTCCTAAACGTTTCATATGACCCGACTCGTGAATTATATGACAATTTCAATAAGGAATTCAGCGCATACTGGAAAAAAACCACCGGTCAGGATATTAACTATAAACAGTCACATGGCGGTTCAGGCAAACAGGCACGTGCCGTGATTGACGGACTGGATGCCGATGTTGTAACACTGGCACTGGCAGCAGATATTGATGAAATTGCAGAACGTGGTTTGCTGCCTAAAGACTGGCAAAAGAAATTCCCGCAGAATTCGACACCCTATACTTCAACCATCGTTTTTCTTGTACGTAAAGGCAATTCAAAAGGAATCAAAGAATGGGGAGATCTGGTTAAACCAGGCGTAGACATTATTACCCCGAACCCAAAAACTTCAGGTGGTGCACGCTGGAATTATCTGGCTGCCTGGGCGTGGGCCAAACACCAGAAAGGTGGCAATGATGCCAAAGCACAAGACTTTGTCCGTCAAATCTACAAACAAACCAAAGTACTGGATTCGGGTGCGCGTGGTGCTACTACGACTTTTGCTGAGCGTGGTATTGGCGATGTATTACTAGCTTGGGAAAATGAAGCACATTTAGCTGTCCGCGAACAACCAGGAAAATTTGAAATCATTACTCCTTCTCTGTCTATTCTGGCTGAACCACCCGTGGCAATCGTAGAAAAAAATGCCAAGAAAGATGGTAATGAACATCTGGCCAAAGCCTATTTAAATTACCTCTATTCACCTGCTGGACAGACTGTGGCGGCGAAAAACTTTTACCGTCCACGTAATGCGAATGTCTTGAAGCAATACAATAGTGTGTTCAAATCATTAAAACTGGTCACCATTGATAAAGAATTTGGTGGCTGGACCAAGGTTCAGAAACAGCATTTTGACAATGGCGGTGTGTTTGATCAGATTGTCAAAGCCAATCACGCAAAATAATACTTTAAATGCAGTTCATTATGGCCTTTATTCATAAGGCCATTCTTATTTCAAACACTTAAGAGCTTATTTATCTATTTTTTTCATATAAAATTCATTTTTAATTATTTTTTATGCATAAAGAATAAGTTTATTCTGCGCTTATGTTACAGAACATATCAGAGATTCAGTCCAGATGAGCATTTCAAACACATTAAAACTTGGGGTTTTAGGAGCTGTTATCTCGGCAACCTCATTTGGTGCAGCAGCACGTGATTTTCTCAATGTATCCTATGATCCGACCCGTGAACTGTATGAAGATGTAAATAAGAATTTTGGCAAATATTGGGAAAGCCGTACCGGTCAAAAAATCAATTTCAAGCAATCGCATGGCGGTTCAGGCAAACAGGCACGTGCCGTGATTGATGGTCTGGATGCAGATATCGTAACGTTAGCATTGGCTGCCGATATTGATGTGCTGGCAGAAAAAGCTAAACTGTTACCTGCGGACTGGCAAAAGAAATTGCCGCAAAACTCGACGCCTTATACTTCAACCATCGTGTTCCTGGTGCGTAAAGGCAATCCGAAAGAGATTAAGGACTGGGGTGATCTGGTCAAACCGGGCGTAGCAATCATTACCCCAAACCCGAAAACTTCAGGCGGTGCACGCTGGAATTATCTGGCGGCTTGGGCTTGGGCCAAACATCAGGCGGGCGGCAACGATAAGACTGCGCAAGAATTTGTTCGTAAAATTTATAAAAATACCAAAGTTCTGGATTCCGGGGCACGTGGTTCAACCACGACCTTTGCTGAACGTGGCATTGGGGATGTTTTACTCGCATGGGAAAACGAAGCGCATTTAGCCCTTCGCGAACAGCCGGGCAAGTTTGAAATTATTACCCCTTCTCTGTCGATTCTGGCTGAGCCACCGGTGGCGATTGTAGAAAAAAATGCCAAGAAAAAAGGCAACCAGCACTTGGCTCAAGGTTATTTGAACTTCCTGTATTCGCCATTGGGTCAAGACCTGGCAGGTAAACATTATTATCGTCCACGTAATGCCAAAGTACTGGCCAAATACAGCCAAGTATTTAAGCCATTAAAACTGGTGACGGTTGATCAGGAATTTGGCGGCTGGAACAAAGTACAAAAGGCTCACTTTGAAAATGGTGGTGTATTTGACCAGATCGTTAAAGCCAACAGCGCGAAATAATTTTCCAAGCTGATTGATATAGGAGCATCGACATGATTCATACGCTTATCGTTCCTGGTGTAGGTGGCAGTGAATACAACCACTGGCAAACCTGCTTACAGCACCGGCTGATGCGATGCTCCCGTGTGCAGCAAAAGGACTGGAATCATCCGGTACTGGATATCTGGGTAGCAGAGTTTGTCAAAACTCTGCAAGCCATTCCAGCAGAGGTTCAGATTGTCGCACACAGCTTTGGCTGTCTGACCAGTATTGCGGCCCTTGCCCAACATCCCGAACTCAATGCAAAAGTAAAAAATCTGCTATTGGTGGCACCAGCTAATCCGGCACGATTTGGGGAAAATGGTTTTTCGCGCGACAGTCAGACTGACTACAGCACCTATTTTCAACAGCTCAAGCTTCAGGTGCCCACCACGTTATTGATCAGTGAAAATGATCCCTGGTTAAGTTTTGAAGATGCCCACATACTGGCCTAAACCTGGAAAATCAAACCAATTAATCTGGGTGCAGTCGGTCATGTCAATGTCGCTTCTGGTTTTGGCCCTTTTCCTGAAATTGAACACTATTTGATTTCAGAAAACACTATGCCCCATATCAGCAAAGTTGATGAGAGCAAGTGTTATTTTAAATTTGCATTTTAGTCGCTGCAAATTATGCTTGTGCCCAAATTGTTTTTTTATTTTAGCTGATTGACTTCAATCAGCTTTCTCTCTTCTGAGGAGTAATCATGTCGCAGCGATCCCGAGTGCTGCCAGGATTTGGTCTTTCTCTAGGCTTTACCCTAGCGTATTTGTCATTAATCGTTTTGATCCCGCTGTCAGCTGTTTTTATTAAATCACTGGGCATTGGCTGGGATGGCTTATGGGAAATCCTGAGCTCTGAACGTATCTTGAAATCATTGCAGTTAAGTTTCACCGCGGCCATTGTCGCTGCACTGGTCAATGTAGTGTTTGGCCTGTTACTGGCGTGGTGTCTGGTACGTTACAGCTTTCCGGGCAAACGTATTGTCGATGCCCTGGTAGATTTGCCTTTTGCCTTACCCACTGCGGTTGCGGGTATTGCCCTGACCTCTTTATATGCACCGACCGGCTGGATTGGTCAATATTTAGAACCGATTGGTATTCAAGTCGCTTATACCCCGATTGGTATTACACTGGCATTGATCTTTATTGGCCTGCCATTTGTGGTGCGTACGGTTCAGCCAGTCCTCAGCGATCTGGAAACTGAACTGGAAGAAGCGGCTTCTGCATTGGGCGCCAACCGGTTTCAGATCGTGACCAAAGTGATTTTCCCAATTCTGCTGCCTGCGCTGATCACAGGCTTTGCTTTAGCCTTTGCCCGTGGTGTCGGTGAGTATGGTTCGGTGATCTTTATTGCCGGTAACCAGCCTTTTGAAACGGAAATTGCACCCTTAATGATTATTTCTCGTTTAGAAGAATATGACTATGCTGGTGCAACCACGATTGCTGTCGTCATGCTACTGATTTCCTTCGTGATGCTATTCCTGATTAACTTATTACAGGCATGGGCCAGCCGTCGTACCGGGAGAACTGCGCGATGAGTTTAAATACCAACAGTAATGCGCTGGCTGAAAAGCTGCAATCCCGTGATGCAACCCGCGAACCGACTTGGGTACGTTATACGCTGCTCACTATTGCCTTAATCTTCTTTTTAAGCTGCCTGATTCTGCCCTTGATTCTGGTTTTTGTTGAAGCCTTTAAACAAGGGGTTGGCGTTTATACCCAAGCGCTGGTGCATCCGGATACTCTGTCGGCAGTAAAACTTACCTTGCTGACGGCTGCAATCGCAGTACCGCTCAACGTCGTATTTGGTGTTGCGGCAGCCTGGTCTGTAGCGAAGTTCAACTTTCCGGGGAAATCATTCCTGACCACCATTATTGATCTCCCTTTCTCGGTTTCACCTGTGATCGCGGGTATGATGCTGGTGCTGATTTTCGGTACCCAAGGCTGGATGGGTTCTTGGCTGATGGATCACGATATCAAGATCCTTTATGCAGTGCCTGCGATTGTCCTAGCGACTATCTTTATTACGGTACCTTTTGTTGCGCGTGAGCTAATTCCGTTAATGGAAGCACAAGGAACCGAAGAAGAAGAAGCTGCGATTGTACTCGGTGCATCTGGCTGGCAGACTTTCTGGAAAGTGACCCTGCCCAATATCAAATGGGGTCTGATCTATGGCGTGATTCTGTGTAATGCGCGGGCCATGGGTGAATTTGGTGCGGTGTCGGTGGTTTCCGGCCATATCCGTGGTGAAACCAATACCTTGCCGCTACACGTCGAAATTCTTTATAACGAATATACCTTTAGTGCTGCGTTTGCCGTGTCTTCGCTTCTGGCTCTCCTCGCAATTGTGACCCTGATTTTAAAAACATGGGTGGAACTGCGCCAGGAAAAACAAGACAAACGTAATGAAGATTCAACAGTTTCTTAAGGAATGCCCACATGAGTATTCAAGTACAAAATATTGAAAAACACTTTGGTGCATTCCATGCACTTAAAAATATCTCGCTGGATTTCCCAGATGGTCAACTGGTCGCACTTCTTGGTCCATCAGGCTGTGGTAAAACCACTTTGCTACGGATTATTGCCGGTCTGGAATCAGCAGATGGCGGTCAGGTTATTCTTGAGGGCGAAGATGCTACCAATGTGCATGTACGGGAGCGTGAAGTTGGTTTTGTATTCCAGCACTATGCCTTGTTCCGCCATATGACGGTATTTGACAATATTGCCTTTGGCCTGCGTGTGCGTCCACGTAAAACTCGTCCATCGGAAGCGGAAATTAAAAAACGTGTGACACGTTTACTCGACTTGGTTCAGCTCGGTTTCCTTGCTGACCGATATCCAGCTCAACTTTCTGGGGGTCAGCGTCAGCGTATTGCCCTTGCACGTGCTCTGGCCGTTGAACCACGTGTATTATTACTAGATGAACCTTTCGGTGCACTGGATGCCAAAGTGCGTAAGGAACTGCGTCGCTGGTTACGTACCCTGCATGACGAATTGCATATTACTTCGATCTTCGTGACTCATGATCAGGAAGAAGCACTTGAAGTTGCAGATCAGATCGTAGTAATGAACAAAGGCAATGTAGAGCAGATCGGTTCACCGCGTGAGGTCTATGAAACCCCGAAAACTCCATTTGTATTCGACTTTTTGGGTCAGGCGAACCGTTTTGAAGGTCAGAACCATGGCGGCCTCATCCAACTCGGCGAAGACCGCATTCAATTTGAGGGTGCAAAAAATGCCGCTCAAGGTGAAGTGATTTTATTCGCACGTCCAGATGAACTACGCATCCATGCACAGCCACACGACAATGCCATTCAGGCGACCTTCATTCGTGAATTATGGATCGCGGGTAAAGTAGTTGCTGAGCTAAATGACCGTCAAGGCAATCTGATTGAAATTTTACTGACGCCTGATGAAGCGAGAGCGCATCAATTCCGCCCAAATCAAACTGTTTGGTTAAGTGCGGTGAATTTGCATTTATTTGAAAACCAGGTCGCTTAAGATCAAAAGATGGGGCTTTAAAATGCCCCATCCTCTTCTAGGGTAAGAGAATTATGAATTTCCAACAATTAAGAATTATACGAGAAACGGTTAGACAAAACTTTAATTTAACTGAAGCTTCTGCTGCGCTTTATACTTCACAGTCCGGGGTAAGTAAGCATATTAAAGATCTGGAAGATGAACTGGGGGTACAGCTGTTTATCCGTAAAGGTAAACGCCTACTGGGTTTAACCGAACCGGGTCAGGCACTTTTAGGCATTGTGGAACGCATGCTGGTCGATGCCGACAATATCAAACGTCTGGCCGATGATTTCAATAAAGTCGATGAAGGCACATTGACCATTGCCACAACACATACCCAGGCGCGTTATGTGTTGCCACCAATTGTCAGCCAATTCAAAAAAGAATTCCCTAAAGTTCATTTGATTTTGCAACAGGCCAGCCCGGTTGAAATCACGGAAATGTTACTGCAAGGTCAAGCCGATATCGGTATTGCGACCGAAGCACTCACCACTGAAGATAATCTGGCCAGCGTGCCTTATTATAACTGGCAACATAGTATTATTACGCCGCAAAATCATCCGCTGGCGAGTAAGGAAAACATCCGGATTGAAGATCTGGCTCACTACCCGATTATTACCTATCATGGTGGTTTTACCGGTCGCTCCAAGATTGATACCGCCTTTGAAGAAGCTGGTTTTGATGTGGATATTGTGATGTCCGCACTTGATGCCGATGTCATCAAGACCTATGTAGAAATGAATATGGGTGTCGGCATTGTCAACGATGTGGCCTATGACCCGGAGCGTGATTACCGCTTAAAGCAGATTAAAACCGATATTTTCGGCGTAAATACCACTTGGATTGCAGTGCGTAAAGGTCATTTACTGCGAGGTTATGGCTACGAGTTTATTTCACTCTGCTCACCAGATGCGGATATTAAGGCATTGAAAAAAGTGGCTTATCCAGACGAATAAAGTGCAATATTTTAAGTTTTTAATCAAAGAGGCTACACCGCCTCTTTTTTATTTTTTGAGTAGATAAAGAATACAAATATCAAGCATAATCACGTGCATAATAAATTGAATTATACCAAGATGATCAATAATAAATTTGCTCTTTTCTCCGTGGGCTTGTTTTTCTCCGGGTCAGGTTATGCAGCAGCGTTTGAACAATCTGGTCAGTCCATTCAGTCTTTTTTTGAAAAAAATCATTATGCTGAAGTTTCTCTAGCTTGGATTCGCCCTGATATCAGCGGTCAGGTACAACATACCGAAGAGCTGCAACAATTAGGCATCACCGATTTTTCAACAGGAAATCTTGCCCATAACCAATTGATCTCCAATGTCGCATTAAAATTCCAGTTGAATCCTCAAGTGTCGTGGGGACTGATTTACGATCAGCCTTATTCTATAGATATCGCTTATCGTTATGATCCTGTTTTTGCAGGTGCAGCACTTCCAATTGAGGCTGCTACCATTCAGTTTAAGAGTCATAATTTGACCTCATTAATTGGCTTTCAACCAGACGATGACTGGAATTTTTATACAGGGCTAAGTTATCAAAGCTTAGAGGGAAATTTATATTTATCCGGGCAGACATTTTATATATTCAATGGTTATCGAGCCACATTTGAACGAGATCCCGCTTGGGGCTGGCTTGCTGGAATCAGTTATCAGATTCCTGAATATTTTTTTAGAACCGCACTGACCTATCGTTCTGCAATTACTCATCACAATAAAACTACTGAATCGATTGTTGTAGGTACGAATCCAGCGCCTTATACAGAAATTCAAACTCCTCAGTCAGTGAATCTGGATTTTCAGACAGCTTTAACTGATCAAAATGCGCTCTATGGCACGCTGGGTTGGTCAAACTGGCAAAATTTCGTGATCCAGCCGCCTAAATTTGGCGCTGTAATTGACTATGCGGCCTTACAGTTCCCTGAAGTAAAACCTTTTAGAATGATTGATTATCGTGAGGATCAATGGTCTGGAAAAATCGGACTTGCTCATCAATGGCCATCTTTTGGCATAAATTCTATCGAACTTTTATGGGATTCTGGCACAGGAAATCCGGCTTCAACATTGAATCCGAGTGATGGCTATTGGGGCATCGGACTAGGTCATCTTTATAAGATTCAAGAAACTTGGGATATTGCGACAGGACTATATTATTTAAAGTTTCAAAAACCTGAAATTTCCTCATCCGAGCCTATTACGCCACAGATTGCAGGTTTATCTGCAGTTTCCGATAACAGTGCCTTGATCCTAGGTTTGAAACTGGGTTATCACTTTTAAAATTGTTCTAAAAAATAAAAAAACGGGCCGAAGCCCGTTTTTTTATGAGACTAAAACTTAGAAGCGGAAGCTTACACCCAGTTTCGCTACTGGTAGCCATTCGTATTCATTGTCATTACGAATTTTATCTCTTTCTGTATCAATTGCATCTGTAATTAGACGACCATTTGCACTTCTTGCTGTCTGACTACCTGTGTTATATAAATCTACAGTAGGATTACCATTATAGTAGGCACCGATCTCACCAAAGACGCCCCAACGGTTGGTAATTGCCGGTGAGAAACCAATGCCTAGATAAGGTGCGATATTATTTTTGTAAGATAAACTACCTACCACATCTCCTACATCTGCACCAAATGTTGAACCATCAATTCTGATTTCACCATCTGTCCCAGGGCGGCCACGTAAACCATAATCATTGTCCATGTAAGCAACACCTGCTGCCATATAGAACCAGTTCGCCCAAGGACGAATTTCAGCATTTAAATAGGTCAGGTTATTGTCCATATCCAGGTCATATTTAGTCCCATTTACTGAAATATCATCAGACCAGGAAATATCACCACCGTTATAACCTAAAGTCACGCCAACATATGGATTGGCATTCCAAGAAATTGCACCACCATAACCGGTAGTACCCACTTCAGCACGAACAGCTGCGGGTTTAAAGAAAGAGAATTCAGCAACGCCTTCATCTGTTACGATTGTTTCATCAGCAGCCATTGCAGAACTTGCTGCTAGAGCTAAGACTGATACTGCTAAAATGTTATGTAAAGATTTCATTATTTCTCTCCTCAAAAGAACTTATTTTGATCATTAGTTATTCGTGATAGGCTCAATATAAAGGACTTAAAAAATATTTTTTATTCGCATTTTGCTCATCTTTTGTTATTTTTTGATACAAATTAATTTTTCTTGTTCAGAACCAAGCATTTTCTAACACTTCTCCTACATTTCAACATAATGAAAAAGTATACTTATCACTTTAATAATTTCACGCTTTCTACACTTTTGGTTATTTTTCATCTATTTTTAGTGCTTTCAACTATTTTTCCTGCAATATAGTGTAAAATCTAGAAAATTTTTTTCTGGAAGGAAGATCATGTCGCAGCTTTCAACAATCATTGAACAAGCGTTTGAAGACCGTGCGAATTTTACAGCTGCAGATTGCTCTGCTGAAATCCGTCAAGCAGTTGAGGAAGTAATTGCTGGTCTAGACAATGGTACTTTACGTGTTGCTGAAAAAATCGATGGTGAATGGGTTGTTCATCAATGGATTAAAAAAGCGGTATTGTTATCATTTAAATTGAACGACAACAAACCAATGGAAGCTTGTGATCTTCGTTTCTATGACAAAGTAGAGACTAAATTCTCAGGTTGGAGTGAAGAACAATTTAAGGCTGCTGGTGTACGTGTCGTACCACCTGCTGTCGCACGTAAAGGTTCTTTCCAGGCCAAAGGCGTGATCTTGATGCCTTCTTATGTCAACATCGGTGCTTATGTAGATGAAGGCACGATGGTTGATACTTGGGCAACTGTAGGTTCATGTGCGCAAATTGGTAAAAATGTTCACTTGTCAGGTGGTGTAGGTATTGGTGGTGTGCTTGAACCGCTTCAAGCGAATCCAACCATTATTGAAGATAACTGCTTTATCGGTGCACGTTCTGAAATCGTTGAAGGCGTAATCGTTGAAGAAGGTTCTGTAATTTCAATGGGTGTATTCATTGGTCAATCGACCAAGATTTATGACCGTGCCACTGGCGAAATTCATTATGGTCGCGTACCAGCAGGTTCAGTCGTTGTTGCTGGTAGCCTCCCTTCTAAGTGTGGTACTTACAGCTTGTATGCTGCCATCATCGTGAAAAAAGTTGATGCACAAACTCGTTCTAAAACAAGCCTGAACGATCTATTACGCGAAGACTAAGATGGCTTAACTTAGAGGGCACCTTTGTGTTCCTCGGAGCTTCAACTGCTCCTCGTCTCTACGATTAGTAATAATCGTAGGGATTTTTATTTTTATACCTGGTTATTTATTTTTCATTGGTAAATTTTGTTATGAATACGCTTCGATCTTCTGCAATCCCAGTTTCTGATCCGTCTGCGGGTTTACGCATTACGGAGATTTTCTATTCATTGCAAGGTGAAGCCAATGCCGCAGGACTACCAACGGTATTTATCCGTTTAACCGGTTGCCCATTGCGTTGTAGCTATTGTGATACCACCTATTCCTTTGAAGGCGGTGAGCGTCAGTCTCTGGACGATATTATCCAGACTACGCTTGATTTTAAAACGCCTTACGTCTGTGTGACCGGCGGTGAACCACTGGCGCAGCCCAATGCCCTGCCCCTGATGCAGCGACTTGCGGATTTAGGATGTGAAGTTTCACTTGAAACCAGTGGCGCTTTAGATGTATCCAAAGTGGATCCGCGTGTTTCCAAAGTCCTCGATTTAAAAACACCTGCTTCAGGTGAAGTTGCACGAAATTTGCTTTCTAATCTCGATCATTTAACTGCACATGATCAAATCAAGTTTGTGATATGCAATCGTAAAGATTATGAATGGTCAAAGCAGCAGTTAGAGCTGTACCAACTTCAAGACAAAGTGAGTACAGTTTGGTTTTCGCCTGCATTTGCGATCGAAAAAGGTGCAGTTCAGTTACCACCACTGGCACGTGATTTGGCTCAGTGGATTTTAGAAGACCATCTCCCTGTTCGTTTCCAGTTACAGCTACACAAGTTGTTATGGAATGATGAAACTGGTCGTTAATTTTTTGTAAAGTATTTTTTTGGAGAATCAGCTTATGCGCCCTCGTGCCATTGTCCTGTTATCTGGCGGATTAGACTCAACAACATGTCTGGCTTGGGCGCAGGCACGCTATGAATGTATCGCACTCAGTTTTCGATATGGTCAGCGTTCAACGACCGAGCTGGATGCAGCAAAAGCTTTAACGCAACGTGCGGGTGTGGAACATCGAGTGATCAATATTGATCTGGGTAATCTGGGTGGCTCAGCCCTTACCGATCATAGTATTGAGGTACCCGACCATGAACAGGCTGGCATTCCGATTACCTATGTTCCGGCACGTAATACCATCTTCCTGTCTTACGCTCTGGCCGCGGCAGAAGTATTCGAAGCTGAAGCGATTGTGATCGGAATTAATGCGGTTGATTACTCCGGTTATCCGGATTGCCGTCCGGAATTTATTGACGCATTTGCCAACATGGCACGCCTTGCGACCAAGGTTGGCGTAGAGGGTCAAGCGCTCAAATTTGAAACACCTTTGTTACATTTATCCAAAGCAAATATCATTCGCTTAGGTATTGAACATGGCGTAGACTACAGTCAAACGGTGTCATGCTATCAAGCAGATGACCAAGGACGTGCCTGTGGCAAATGCGACAGTTGTCGTTTACGTAAACAGGGTTTTGCGGATGCAGGTGTTGAAGACCCGACACGTTATATACCGTAATAACAAGGTAGAGTTTATGAAGAATTTAAAATCAAGCATCGTGCTTTCAGCAATTGTTTCAGCTGCTGCTATGTTCGCAACTACGGCTCAAGCGGCTGATGACAAATTACAACAAGCTTATAAAAGCACCAATGTAAAATCTGCATTGATCAATGTTTGTAAAAATGAAACTGGCAAAAGTAAAAAATTGACGGCTGCTGAAGTCAGCAAATATTGTGGTTGTGCTATTGAAGCAGATGGCAAATTAACCAATGCACAAAAATGGGAAATTCAAAGCACTATTAACCAGAAGAAAAGCCCAGGCACTTTAGCTTTTGTACAGAAGCAGAATAAAGATCTTCAAGCATGCTTTGGTCCACAGTTAACAGGCAAACTGAAAACTTTGACTGAAGAAGCAATGAAATCAGCTCAAGCGGCACCAAAGAAATAAGATCTGATTATTCTTTGATAAAATAAGCCACTATAATGTGGCTTATTTTTTTGAAAAAATTTAAAGAAAACAGGAGTTTTTATGTCTGAAATTAGTTTGCTTGACCAGAATTTTCCTGCGACGACAGGCGAAATCAATTTAACCCAGTTAAATACAGAATGGCTGGTGATTTATTTTTATCCTAAAGATTCTACGCCGGGCTGTACGACTCAGGCAGTTGGCTTTTCCTGTTTAAAAGATCAGTTCGATGCTTTAAACACCACAATTCTTGGCGTATCCCGTGATTCGGTAAAAGCGCATCAGAACTTTACTGAAAAGCAGAATTTGAGTATCAATCTGATCAGCGATAAAGAAGAGGTGTTGTGCAATCATTTTGATGTGATTAAAGAAAAGAACATGTATGGCAAACAAGTGATGGGCATTGAGCGTTCAACTTTTATTTTCCATAACGGTGAACTGGTTAAAGAGTACCGCAAAGTCAAAGCAGCAGGTCATGCAGAACAAGTTTTGGAAGATTTAAAAGCTTTGCAAGCTGCTTAATTGTATGCTTGTGTATGAATAGAAGCTCGAAACATTCGGGCTTTTTTTTACGATAAATGTCATATCATCAAGTATTTTATATTTCCCCTAGTTCATTTCACACTGTCCTGATAGATGAAGATTCACTTTATCTCCTACCCCGGCAATTCCTTTTTTCATACCAAAATCCCTACGGTTAATCACGGCATATGCCTGAACATCAAGCAGCTTGGCATTCGACATACTGGGTTTAAAGGTTGTTTCGAAAATCACTGGCTTGGTCACACCACGCAGGGTTAAATGACCTAAAACATTGTATTTGCCATTGCCCAAGTCTTTAAACTGGATACTTTTAAAAATTACAGTCTTATATTTTTCTACATAAAACAGGTCTTCGCCCAAAATCATATGTTTAAATAGCGGCTTACTAAAGCTTAAACTTTCTACATCCATGACCAGATGGGTTGAGGCATTTTGCGGTGCTTTAGCATCAAACTGCATCGTGGATTGAACCTGATTGAACTTGGCTTTAACCACAGTAAGACCCATCGACTTAATCTCAAAACCGACATCACTTTTGGGAGTTAAGGTCCATGATCTTGCAAAAGACTGACTAGTCAAAGCTAAACACATCGCTAGGCCAAGGAGCCCAGTTTTTATTGTTGTTTTCAATTTTAAATCCACCTTGTTTAATTTCTTATTGATCGGATTTAAGTCCACGGCTTAATCTGAAACTAATTTTTTTGTTTTTTGAGCGAACAGGTTTTCGTTATTTTTATACCAGTTTATTGAAGTTTTTGTAAAATCATTCATGACTAACGGACAAAATACTTGAGCTGATTTTTTTCTGATAAGTGGCCCTGCTAGGTGAGCAGGAAACTGGTTTCATCTTATAAAATTCTGATTTTATAAATTTTTTATATAAGACAGATCGTTTATTTTAAGTTCAATTTATATTGGAAATATCCATGTGCTTGCAGCACTGAAAAGAGTTGTTTTCTGCGCTGCCTATTCTCCATCACTATCTAAAATGACACGCTTAGATAACTCTTAACCGATCTATCGGCTTTCGTAGCCTGAATCAAATACTGAGAATTAATGACACTGCGACGCCCCACATAGTACAGGCAATAATAGCATCCAGTATTTTCCATGCTTTTGGATGTTGGAACCAAGGCGTCAGTATCTTTGCCCCATATCCCAAACTAAAGAAGAAAAACCAGGAAGCACAGACAGCACCTAAAGCAAACCACCATTTTCCTAAGGCGTATTGGGTTGAAATTGATCCAATCAATATGACTGTGTCTAAGTAAACATGCGGATTTAGCCAGGTAAAAGCCAGGCAGATCATCAGTACTTGTAGAAAATGCTCTGTTAGCTGATCACTTGGTGCTAAAACCTCTGTTGATTTAAATGCGCTGATCGCATGGTGCAAACCATAATAAAATAGGAATCCTGCGCCAATATATTTAGAAAATATAACAATATCCGGATAATGTTCAATGACGCGCGCAAAGCCCAGTACGCCAAGCAGAATTAAAATGGAATCAGACAAGGCACAAATCACACAGACCCAGAACACATGCTGTTGTTTTAAACCTTGTTTTAATACAAAAGCATTCTGTGCACCGATACTGATAATCAGGCTCATTCCCACAGCAAAACCACTCACCATATAACTGAACATCACATTCCCCTTTTTTGAATAAATGAATTATTCAACAAAATGGATGCGATTAATTAAAACTAAGTTAATATCAATTTAACTAAATTATTTTTAGATAACAGATATGCTGAATGCGAAACAATGTGATGCTTTTTACGCAGTTGCAAAAACGGGAAGTTTCGATCTGGCTGCCGAGCAGCTAAATATTACTGCCTCGGCAGTGACCCTTCGTGTTCAAAGTCTGGAAAAAAAATTGGGACAATTGCTTCTGGTGAGAGATCGGCCTTGCCGCGTGACCCAATCAGGACAAACTTTATTGCATTATTTACAGCATCAACGTTTGCTAGAACAGAATCTGATGCAGGATCTGGGTGGACAGCTGCAACATGAAGGTTTCTACTGCCTGAATATTGCCACCAATGCTGATTCACTCGCGACCTGGCTATTACCAACCTTACAAACCCAGCTGATCCAGCATAAAATTGTGCTGCATTTTCAGGTAGATGATCAATCACAGACTCATCATCTGTTAGAAGCAGGTCTCGTCAATGCCTGTTTGAGTACAGAGAGTAAGGCAATGAAAGGTTGCCGGGCTGAGTTGATCGGACAGATGCAGTATCGTCTGGTCGCCACCCCTGACTTTTCCCGAAACTGGTTTCATCAAGGGGTACATCGGGATGCGCTACGCCTTGCCCCTGCCATTATTTTTAATGAAAAAGACCAACTCCATACCCAATTTATTCAGCACGAATTTGGCCTGAACCTTGCTCAATATCCTCATTTCTTTATTCCATCGACCCATGCGTTTTTTGATGCGATTGTCATGGGTCTAGGATATGGCTGGCTGCCGGACTATCAAACCAGGGATTTGCTGGAGTCAGGTGAACTGCTTGAACTTTCGAGTGAGATGCGAATTGAAGTACCCTTGTATTGGCATCACTGGAAAGAACAGTCGTCTGCCCTGGAAATTTTAGGCGAATGTTTGAAACAGCATGCTCAAACTACCATGAATCAACCCATAACAACCTGATACTTTTAAACTAGATTGGTTTTATCATTCTGGGCAAATTTTTCACTGAGTTGCTGATAGGTCGTGGTTTTTTGGAAATTCTCTAGAAAATCAATTGTGCCTTGTGGAAATTTATCCCGTTGAATTTCGCCACGATAATAAGCTTCACGCATCGGCGTGGCGGATAAGGCATCTTCAAGACTGTCAAGTTCGACCATTTCCCATTCTGGGAAAAACTTTAAATAATAAGAAGAATCATCTTTAAAGTGCCCAATCAGCCCGACTTTGGCATCCGGTTCAATAACCTGGTTCACCAGCGATTTCACCAGTTTTTGCCATTTTTCATCATTATAAACATCTATGACTTCTACAAATTTGATCCGAGCCCGATCTTCTGGACTAAAATTTGACAGGATCATGGCTTCACGCTCCGAAGCCAAAAATGGATTCTTGATATTACGTTCATTTTGTGCAGAACCAAGAGCCAAAATCACATTCTGACTGTGCTGCAGGGCAATGTTAATCGTTTGCATGTGTGCCAGATGAAAAGGCTGAAAGCGGCCAATGAAAACCAGATAATCAAATGTATAGTTCATAAGGGATCAGTTTTTTATGACTCATGAGTTGTGCTGTCCCAATAAATATGCGACATAATCATTCCCATAAAATCAAATTAAGTTTTAAAGCAAGGATAGTACGATGACACTGAGCTGTATTCAACAACCTCATGAGCATTTGAATGCGAATTTAGAACATGGTGTACTCACTTTAGCCATTAATCGCCCGGAAGCGAAAAATGCGTTATATAGCGAGCTTTATTTATGGATTGCGAAAGCCTTGGATGAAGCAGATCAGGCGCCTGAAGTTCGTGTAGTTGTATTGCGTGGTCAGGATGCAGACTTTAGTGCGGGCAATGATATGCAGGATTTTATGAAATCTGCTGCGAAGAAAGGTCAGGCACCCGCCGCTGAAGGCCCACCGTTTGTTTTACTGAAATCTGCTGCAAAATTTTCCAAGCCATTGATTGCAGCCGTGCGTGGTGTTGCAATCGGCATTGGCGTGACGATCTTACTGCATTGTGATCTGGTCTATAGTGACAATACCGCCCTGTTCCAGATTCCATTTGTCAGTCTGGGTCTATCGCCTGAAGGTGCTTCAAGCAAGCTGTTGATTCAGCAAGCGGGTTATCATAAAGCGGCCGAATTATTGCTGACTGCGCAAAAATTCAATAGCGAAAAAGCGCTCGACGCAGGTCTGGTGAACAGCATTGAAGAAGATGTTTACACTAAAGCAGCAGCACAAGCTACCCAGCTCTCTGCTCTGCCATTAGCATCACTGGTGCAATCCAAAGCCTTGATGAAACACAATGTGAATGAAATTGTGGAATGGATTGACCATGAAGCAGAAATTTTCATGCAGCGTGTCGGCTCGCCAGAAATGCTGGAAGCGGTTCAAGCGTTTATGCAAAAACGTAAACCTGATTTCACACAATTCAACTAATTTTCAAACTTATGAGTTCAATGAGGTGGTTTAGACTGCCTCAATCTTTTATTTTTCCAAGAATCTGAAGTATGCCAAATCAAAACTCCGAAACCTTTTCCCAAACAACAGATAGTTCAAATCCAGAAAAGAAACGTTATTACGAACCTGCACCTCAAGATATAGATGTCGATAATTTTCGTAAGGTGATTGAAAGCCGACGTTCAGTGCGTAAATTTACCAAAAAGCCAATTCCCGTTGAAGTTCTGGATGCCTGTCTGGATCTGGCGTTATTGGCCCCGAATTCGTCAAACTTGCAGCCTTGGACTTTTTATGTGGTACAAAATCCGGGCAAGAAAAAACGTCTGGTCAAAGCCTGTATGAGTCAACTGGCAGCCAAAACAGCTTCTGAGCTAATTGTCTGTATCGCACGTACCGATCGTATCGATGAAATGGCGAAACGTAATGTGAATGAATTTCCATTTCCTGAAGCACCGCCCGCGATTAAGAAATACTATAAATATATTCCTTAAACTATAAGACTGGTTATCTGAATGCTTTTGGTAACTTTAAGAAAGTGGCTTTCAAAGTTGCCCGTACACTGGACAAACAAATGCCAGTTTCTGCTTTCAGCCCGGCTGATGCGAAACTGTGGGCAACCAAAACGACGGCGCTCGCTTGTGAAAACCTGGTCTTGGCTTTACGTGCTTATGGTTTTGACAGCTGTATGATGGAAGGTTTTGATGAGCCGATGGTTCGTGAAATTCTGAAATTGAATGATGAACAGTATCCAGTCATGGTAATTGGTGCGGGTGAACGTGCCGAAGATGGCGTATTTTTCCCGCAATACCGTTTTGATCGTGAGCTGTTTATTCAGAAGGTTTAATAGCAGCTATAGAAAAACAAAGCCTTAAGTTCTACCTCATTTGGTGATATGGATATCGCGCTTAGGCAGAGATTCAAGAATGAATTTCTGCCTAACACATAATTTTGCTTATCCTATGCAATATATTTTTCGTTCTTTAAAGCCCTATCAGCCTGCAAACAGAGAGTGAAGTCTTCACGCTATATGAAGGCTATGCCATCTTAAAAATGCCAGTAAATAATCAAAACCTATGAATAGTGGGTTCTCAATTTCCGATAATCAACCCAGTTACAATGAAACCCGACGGGTACACGTACCTGTAAATGAATGGTTGCAATCGGCCCTTCAGCCATATGCTGTGCATCCAGAATCACCACTTTGGATGGGCGTCCATCTAAAGCATGAACATAAGACATCAGCCAGCCATCATTTTCAGCTTGCGCCCCTTCCCGTGCGACGAATATCACCTCTCCTGTCACCCAATTCTCTCCAAAAGAATAGCTTTCTGAATTGCCAGTTTCCACATCATGGCTCAAAAGAGTATTGCTGCTGACATGAGAAGGATCATCAAACTCGCCAAAGGAAATAGTGTAGACATAGCGATAAGGCCGCCCGGTATAAGCTTCATTAATCCGTGGGAATTCCTGTTTCATCTCGGATAATATCGTCCGAGCCACTTTTCCAGTGCCATGTTCAAAAATGAACCGCTCCAGCCGAATATCCTGATCTTCAATCGGTCCCTGGATCGAACTGACCAATACTTTGGAGTGCACCACCGCATCCATAACCACATCACCAGAATCCAGCTCATAAGCATTCACGGTATGAAAAATAAAACAGGGATCAATCTCATACCAGCGAATATCAATTGCCTTACCGCCAAAAGGCAATATACCAATGCGTGCCTGCCGTTTTGGATTCCATTGATATGGCAACATTGAACCCTTTAAAGCACTGCGTACAGAAAATTTTACATTCAGGTCCAGAATCAGCACCTGAGATCTGGTAATGGCACAATCATGAATCATCGGACCATATTTCACTGGAATGTCGACGTGATGTTTCAACTTACCTTTTGAATCTATCTGCAAATAAAAAACTTTGTTCTGACTTAAAGCATCATAACAAATCGCATGAATATCGCCCGTTTCAGGATCAATATGCGGATGGGCAGTAAATGGAAAATCCTGATCATCTTCAAATAAATGATGTCGTTTTGACTCCAGTGCAGCATTCAACTCAACTGGATATGCACCCGCTTCTACCAGTGCCCAGATTTTTCCGGCAAAGTGGATGACATTGGTATTGACTGCATCCGCGACACCTCGCGTTTTACCGGGAATTTGTGGTCGATGAAGTTTTTTCTGCACACTGGCAGAACCGATATAACTGCTTTTATACCAATGTGCCTCACCACCCTTCAGTCTGAGCGCATGCAACATGCCATCGCCCGTAAACCAGTGATAGTTGCGTGGGTTTTTGACTGTAATAGGATTTGGACCAATCCGCATTAATGCACAATCCAGTTCTGCAGGAATCTGCCCTTCAACCTTTAAATCTGTGGAAAAGTGTTCCTGCCGCTCTGGTGCAAATATACCTTCCAGATAGGGATTATCTGGCGAATATGGAATGCGCTGATGCAAGATTTCTGTACCATACTGGATAGATTTGCTGAGGGTATTCTTAAGCACGCTGCTCAGCGGATTTGGCCACGGCATTGTTATTTTCCTTATTATATTTTTCTTTGGATTATTCTGGCAGAAATGATAATAACAAAAGCAAGTTGGGTGTTTTCTTAATCTAGATTAACGGCGCGCTAAGTCAAACGTGCCGCAGCAGAGCGTCAATTTTATAATTTTATACTTTGATATCCAGAAGCTGAATAAACTCAAAAGCTGGCTCTTCATAAGGATGGCTTTCTTTCAGCGCCTTGGCCACATCGACTGCCTTTTCATCAGGCACCAGAATTTCTACCCGCCATTCTTCCACCTGTTCCAGTTGGCCAACTTCACCAATATGAGGATCTGCACCTTCCTGCGGCTTAAACTGTCCGGTTCCTAAAACCTGCCAGGCACAGTCCGTATACTCACCAATACCGCCTGCCCCTGCTGCAAATATCGCATTCTTGGTGTCTTCCAAGTTTTCATCCGGCACGTAATAAATCAGCTTTAACATATATTCCTTCCTGAAATTCAGATACTTGCCGTATTATTAAGCGCTTGGGTAATCATCTTCAATGCAGGATTTTGGGAATTCTTGTTAAATGTTGCATACAAGCCTAGTTTTGGCAGTACCTGATCCGTCTGGATGATT
This sequence comes from Acinetobacter sp. YH01021, assembly GCF_013420255.1. Classification (GTDB taxonomy): domain Bacteria; phylum Pseudomonadota; class Gammaproteobacteria; order Pseudomonadales; family Moraxellaceae; genus Acinetobacter. The sequence continues at coordinate 34,587 of NZ_VOYO01000015.1, read as the reverse complement.
TTCACATGATCATTCAAAAATCTCAGTAAATACTCAGGAGCAAAACTAAAACCCATCCCCATATTGGTCAGATTAATGTGTTGCAACACATTGGTGACCCACAGTAGCTGCTCATGTTCGAGTTGATCAATACCAAGCAGCTGATCCAGCTTTTCATAAAACACGGGTGAAGCATTCTGCTCGCACATAATCATATTGTGATTTTTCAGTTCCTGTAATTTCAGGATTCGATCCATAGGATGTAAATGCTGAGCGGCAACCAGATAAATTTGCTCGGTTAATAAATGAATATTGTCAAAATCGGGATGATCCAGATGAAAACGGGTAATACACAAATCCAGTTCAGCATTTTTTAGCCGCTGAATCTGTTCCATACAGGTCAGGCTATGCAGATGGATTTTTAAGTCCGGCATGGTTTTTTTAAGCTGTGCCAGAATCTGAGGCATCACTTTGATTTCTGCCACATTCAGAAAGCCAATATGAATCTGATTGTTTTTCTGCTGTGCAACCTGACGTGCTGCTGCCACTGCCAACTTGGCATTTTCCAGTGCTTTTTCGGCATAGATCTGAAAAGCTTGTCCTTCATCGGTGAGTTTGACTTTTCTGGATGAACGATCAAACAGGACAACGCCTACTTCCTGTTCCAGATCCTTAATTTGCTGGCTTAATGACGGCTGGGCAGTAAACAGCTTTTCGGCGGCCTTGGTAAAACTTTGTTGCTGCGCCACGGTGATAAAATAGCGTAAACGTCGAAGTTCCATAGCCTGCCCGGTTTCTGATCAGGTCAGCATCTTAAGATTATGACCCACGTATTGCAAATAAGAATAGGTCGATAGTTTATATGAATATCGCTATATCAACAGATCCTGTTTTACTAGACTGCCTGATCATATAGATAGCTTGTTCTTCACCTATACACATGGAGTCTTGTATGACACAACACTATGACACTGATATTCTGATCATTGGTACCGGTCCTGCAGGTTCAACATTAGGTCTGGCCTTGGCCAATTATGGCATCAAGGTACAACTGTTTACCCAGTTTAGCTGGCTGGCCAATAGTCCACGTGCACATATTACCAATCAGCGTGCCATGGAAGTATTACGTGATTTAGGTGTTGAAGAACAGGTTAAAGAGATTGCTACACCTTGGGAGCAGATGGGTGAAAGCCTGATTACCACCAGCCTGGTGGGTGAAGAAATTGCCCGTTTAAGTGCATGGGGTACAGGTGATGAGCGTCATGGCGATTATATCAAAGGCAGCCCATGTCCTTTAGTTGATTTGATCCAACCCAAAATGGAAGCTTTACTAGTCAAGAATGCCGGTGAACGTGGTGCAGTTTATAACTTTAATACTGAATATCTGTCGCATGTGCAAGATGAAGATGGCGTGACTGCGACTTTCCTGAACCGGATTACCAATACTGAATTTAACTTAAGAGCAAAATATCTGGTGGGTATGGATGGTGCTAAATCTCGTGTATTGGAACAGCTCGGCTTGCCACTGGAAGGCGTGATGGCACGTGCCGGTACCGTCTATGTGACCTTTAAAGCTGATCTTTCTCAATACGTTCAGCACCGTCCTGCGATTCTGCAATGGATCGTGAATCCTGAAGCCAGCTTTGGCGATCTCGGTATAGGATTGTTACGTGCCATTACGCCATGGAATGAATGGATTATGGGCTGGGGCTTTGACATTTCTAAAGGTGAGCCACAAGTCACTGAAAAACAGGTTCGAGCACGTCTGAATACATTTGTTGGTGCTGAAGTAGAAGATGTTGAAATTCAGAAACTGTCCTACTGGTATGTAAACCAGACTTGGGCAACTGAATATTCTAAAGGTCGCGTGTTCTGCGGCGGTGATGCTGTACACCGTCATCCACCTTCAAGCGGATTAGGTTCAAATACCTGTATGCAGGATGCTTTTAACCTCGGCTGGAAACTGGCATATGCAGTCAAAGGTTGGGCCGCACCTTCCCTGCTGGATTCCTATACCACCGAGCGTGCACCGGTCGGCAAGCAGATTGTGGCTCGTGCGAATCAATCACGTTTTGATTATAAATACCTGAAAGAAGTCTTTGGTTTTGATCAAGGTGTGACGACTCAGAAACAAATGCTGGAACGTATTTTTTCGGAAGATGAGCAAGGTGCTGAAATCCGCAAAAAACTGTTTGAAGCCTTAGAAATTAAAAACTTTGAGTTTAATGCGCAAGGTGTAGAACTGAACCAGCGATATAGCTCCAATGCGGTGATTGCAGAATCCCAGTCTGAAATTTTTGAAAAAGATGAGCAGTTGTACTTACAGGCAACGACTCGTCCGGGTGCTAAAGTGCCACATATCTGGCTGATCAATGCCAATGGTCAAAAGCAGTCGACACTGGATATTACGGGTAAAGGTCGCTTTACGCTGCTCACAGGTTTATCCGGTAAAGGATGGAAGCAAGCTGCTGAAGCACTGAACTTACCTCATCTGGATGTGATTCAAATTGGTTCTCGTGACTACCGTGATGTGTACGGCACTTGGAACAGCAAATCTGAAATTCATGAATCTGGTGCTGTGCTAGTTCGTCCAGATGGTTATGTGGCTTGGCGTTATCAGGACAGTACCAATGATCAGTTTGATTTTGTGAATACACTGAAGGCGGTGTTGAAACAGATTCAATTGGTTATTTAAATTATAAAGCCACCTTAATGGTGGCTTTCTTAAAGCTGATGATCAAGAACCCTGCAGCAAGTAACTGCCCACAACGAACAATATTTGTAGTCCTACAACAATACAAAACAACATCCAGCCTTTCTGACGCATTGCCGCCTTATCCATTATTCTAAGTGTTTTAGCCATGTCATCACCTCATCTTTGAGAATTGATACTGAACCGATCTATTCCATCTTTCTTTTATAGTGCAATAAAGTTGTGCATAAAACATACCATAGCACTTTATATACAATATAAAAGCAAAATCTAAACCAACTCAGCAGGAAGAAAAAAAATTAAAAAATCAGAATGCTTAAAAAGCAAAAATCCACCAAATTGGTGGTTGAATAATCCTATGTTAGTGAATTTATTTTAATTTTTCCATACAGTAAAATTAAGATACTATTTAAAAACAATATTTATAATAAAAAATTCATTCACCTTGTTTTAATTTCCAAGATGAGAATAAAAACACGGACATTGTACCAGCCAAATTCACTGCTAATTCTGCATGTCTTGGAGAAGGTTTAAAGTTTATTTTACCTTGCCCATGAGCATCACCCACTTTATTTCTCAATGATCCTAAACCTTCAATGATGGAACTACATCCTCCGAGAATTTGTTTGAAAGTCTGCTCCGTATGTTGAGATGGAGCAAGGTTTAATTCTTTACTCACCAATCTATACAGTTGATTTATATCTGGAGCATTGCCATAACCGACTTCGTATTCATCAAGAATATATTTGCAGGTCGATTCTAAAAGTGTTCGAGCTAATGTAATCGCACCTTCGGGATCTGTACTTCTTCGCTCTAATGCTTTCTGCCATATTTGATGTATATAATCCGAGCTTAATTCAGCAATCTTCAACTGTACTACCTGATCCAATGGAGGAACATCTAGACTTTCTAATACATTAAAGAATTCTTTAAATTCCGAATAAATATAATTTTCACGTTCAGCGTAAGATTCAAAATCCCACTTAATCCTAGCTTCAAATTCATCTAATGTGCGTGTGTCTTTAATAAAAAATGGAATATATTCATAAAAGTTTTTAAATGTCAGTAACTCTTGTCTAAGCTGCATAAATGCCTCTGAAGAACCTTTTTCATAAGTATCAGTAGCTCTAGCTATTAGCAATTCTTGTAAAAGTAAAACTTTTTCAATTAAATCGGATATTTGAGGACTCTTTATTCATTTTTTAATCTTTTTCAATTCTATATCTAATCACCTATAAATCTATAATTTGCTTATTAAAAAAGCCCCTTTCGGGGCTTTTTTAATTCTTGATTATATCAATTAGCCAATAAATTTACGTGCATTACGGAACATGCGTAACCAAGCACCATCCTGATCCCAGCCTTCTGGTTTCCATGAATGCTGGATCGCGCGGAAGTTACGTTCAGGGTGCGGCATCATAATCGTTGCACGGCCATCCTGAGACGTTACACCGGTAATACCTTCTGGTGAACCATTCGGGTTCAACGGATATTGTTCAGTTGCATTGCCATGGCTATCTACATAACGTAAAACCACCTGATTCGATGCATTCAATGCAGCAAAGTTTTCCGCAGTTGCAACTGCACGACCTTCACCATGCGCCACAGCGATCGGCAGAATCGAACCTTGCATGTCTTGCAACAAGACTGAATTCGATTTTTCCACACGAACGTTCACTGCACGTGCTTCAAATACTTCAGACGTATTGCGATGGAAACGTGGCCAAGCATCCGCACCCGGAATTAATGGTGCCAATTGAGACAACATTTGACAGCCGTTACAGATACCCAGCGAGAAGGTTTCTTGACGGTTAAAGAATTTCTCAAACTGGTCACGCAATTTAGCATTGAACAATACGGACTTCGCCCAGCCACCACCAGCGCCCATTACGTCACCATACGAGAAGCCACCACACGTCACCAGACCTTCAAAATCATCCAGGCTGATACGACCTGCCAGCAAGTCACTCATATGGACGTCAACAGTATTGAAGCCAACTTTATCGAAAGCTGCCGCCATTTCGATATGACCATTCACACCCTGCTCACGCAGAATTGCCATATTTGGACGACGCAAGTTAATGAAAGGTGCTTCAATCGCTTCGTTCAAGTCGAATGTTGGTTGGGCGATAATACCTTTGTGTGCTTTATCGGTAATTAAGGCAAATTCCTGATCCGCAGTTTGTACGTTATCACGCAGGTGCTGGATTTGATGAGAAACTTCAGTCCATGCCACTTGCAGATCAGCACGTTCAAGTACCAGACCGTTTACAGACAATTGGTCAGTAGTATTTACAGTACCAACCACTGCAATTGCATCTTTAAGCGTAGATGCTGCAACTTCAGCTTGTAGTGCCTCCCAATCTGCTTTCGCGATTTGAAGGACTGCGCCAATTTCTTCAGCAAATAAGCTTGCAGTTGATTGATCTTCTAGTGCTACACCCAGACGTGATGCGAACATCATTTCTGCAACAGTCGCTAGTAAACCACCATCACCGATGTCATGGTATGCCTTGATCAGACCACGGTTGTTCCAGTCTTGAACCAATGCGAAGAATGCCTTGAAATCATCGAAGCTATCTACATCAGGAGTCACAGAACCGATTGCTTTATACACCTGCGCCAGGATCGAACCACCTAAACGGAATTGACCTTTAGACAGATCAATACGAACCAGTACAGATTCAATATCTTTTAATTCAGGAGTCAGTGTTTGACGTACATCAGTCACTGGTGCAAATGCAGTGATTACGCCTGACATTGGAGAAGTTACAGACTTGTCTTCACCTTCGTCATTCCACGTCGTACGCATAGACAATGAGTCTTTCCCGACTGGAATCGCGATTCCGAGTGCAGGACACATTTCCATACCGATGGCTTTCACGCCTTCGAACAATGCCTGGTCTTCGCCCGGTTGACCCGCAGCAGCCATCCAGTTTGCAGACAATTTGATGTCACTGATTTTTTCAATCTTCGCAGACATGATGTTCGAGATCGATTCAGCCACAGATAAACGTGCAGAAGCAGCAGGATTCAACAAGGCTACTGGAGGACGTTCACCCATTGCCATTGCTTCACCAGTGTAACCAACAAGGCTTGTTGTAGTCACAGCAGCATCCGCGACAGGAACCTGCCAGCGACCTACCATCTGGTCACGTGCCACCATACCGGTAATCGAACGGTCACCAATGGTGATCAGGAATGATTTAGAAGCCACAGTCGGGTTCTTGATCACGCGATAAATCGCATCTTTCAGATCAGTCACTTTAGACGCATCAAAGTCATCGCCTTTACGCGGAGCAGTTTCATATGAACGGCTCATACGCGGTGTACCACCAAGCATGACTTGCATTGGCATATCCACTGGCTTGTTGCCGAACAATGGATCTTCAACAGTTAAGTGACGTGCTTCAGTCGCTTCACCGAGTACTGCAAACGGACAACGTTCACGTGCACAGATCGATTCGAATAACGGTAGAGATTGTGGACGGATCGCAAGCACATAACGCTCTTGCGCTTCGTTTGACCAGATTTCCATTGGTGACATGCCTGGCTCAAGCGATGGGATCTTACGCAGATCAAGCACCGCACCAAGCTCGTGGTCATTAACTAGTTCAGGCATAGCATTTGATACACCACCCGCACCCACGTCATGTATCGACACGATTGGGTTGTGGTCTTCCATGCGCCAGCAAGTATCGATCACTTCCTGGCAACGGCGTTCCATTTCCGGGTTTTCACGTTGTACTGAGGCAAAATCAAGGTTCTCGCCCAATTTGCCGCTATCTACAGAAGATGCAGCACCCCCGCCAAGACCGATCAGCATGGCTGGACCACCGAGCACGATCAATAAGTCACCCGGTAAGATCGGATCTTTTTCAACGTGATCTGGACGGATATTTCCGTAACCACCCGCGATCATGATTGGCTTATGGAAACCTTTAACATCGCCATTGACGTTTTGTTCAAAAGTACGGAAGTAACCGTTTAAAGCTGGACGACCAAATTCGTTATTGAATGCAGCACCACCCAATGGGCCTTCAATCATGATTTGTAACGGCGATGCCATACGTGATGGTTTGCCGTAGTTTTCTTCCCAAGGCTGTTCAAAGCCTGGAATATTCAGGTTAGATACCGTAAAGCCGGTTAAACCTGCTTTCGGTTTACCACCACGACCGGTCGCGCCTTCATCACGGATTTCACCGCCTGAACCTGTCGCTGCACCGGCAAATGGCGCAATCGCAGTTGGATGGTTGTGGGTTTCCACTTTCATCAGGATGTGAGCAGCTTGGCTCTTGTATTTATAAACCTGATGGCCGTTGTCTTCTTGAGTTGGATAAAAACGCTGGGTATCTGAACCAACAATCACCGAAGCGTTATCCTTATAAGCCGACAATACATCTGTTGGTGATTCTTTATAGGTGTTCTTGATCATCTGGAACAATGATAATGGCTGAACTTCACCATCAATCGTCCATTCCGAACCGAAAATTTTATGACGGCAATGCTCAGAGTTGGCTTGCGCAAACATCATCAGTTCGATGTCATTCGGATTACGACCTAGCTTGATGAAAGCCTCAGTCAGGTAGTCAATTTCGTCCATTGATAATGCAAAACCAAATTCATTATTGGCTTTTACCAGTGCTTCTTTACCTTCACCCAGAATATCAATCGAGTTCAGTGGTTTTGGCGCAGTTTCTACAAATAATACCGCAGCATCTTCAATCGCATTGAATACGCTTTCGGTCATACGGTCGTGAAGTACTTGCAATGCTTCTTTAGAGAGCTCTTTTACGCCCTTCAAAGTAAACAAAACGCCGCGTTCAAGTCGATGAACCGGCGTATTACAGTTTTTGAAAATGTCCGTCGCTTTAGAGGACCAAGGAGAGATGGTTCCGACGCGCGGTGTGACTAAAATCTGGATTTCATCACTTGCAGCCTGGTGCAATTCAAAAGATTGACCATCGTTGAGAAGCTGTAAAGCGGATTGCTGTTGTTGCTCGCTGAGCGCTTGGTCAAAGAGGTAGACCCATTGACTTTCAATTGATTGAACAGAACTAATTGACGTCAAACGCGATAATAGTTGAGTTTTCTTAAAAGAAGAATGTGCGGGTGCACCGGCAACGATAAACATGCTGATTTTGGCTCCACGGGATGGTATGAACAACCATGCCACAATGTGACTTGAGAGAGCGCATATTCTACTGTGAAATAAGGAAATCGGCTAGATGCCAAATCAGAAAACTACGTCTGAAATATCCTGGACTTTTAAAATATTTCGTTTATTTTCAGTCAGGAAAATTGAATGTAGTCGCACAGGTTAACACATTTTTTTCAAGAAAAATCAAAACCGCTTCAGAATAATTTTCTGCATAAAAATTGTATTATTTTTCAACAACAATCGGGACAAAATCAAATTCAGGTTTTATTGTCATGACCTGCCAAAACTCCTATTTAGGCCAAAATGAAATACTTGATTACAAGATTTAATGAAGTCGTATTTTTTGCAGACTGTTTTTGATTCTTTTGATTGACTCTTAACTTTGACTTCTAAGATTAGAAAACTGGTTAAAGGTCTTCTGCCGTTTTCTGTACTACAAGGAACAGTTCTCCGCTGATCTCCGCCATTACAGTAACAGAGGCAAATTACTCCCCTCTATGAAAGAATAATTAATACTGAGTGGTATTTTAATCTGACATCATCTGCGGGGGAAAAACCGGACATCCATTCTCACCTTCTAAAAGAATAAAAATAAAGTTTCTTATTTGGGCCTTTTATTTTTTTATATTTGATTTTTATCTTCTCAGATCATAATTAAGCGAAATTTACTCATCTAAAAGACCAAAAAATATATCGACAAAATCCCCCCACCATATCCAATATTTTGAAATTTCATCATTTATTCATGAGCTCTATTATGCGTAAAAAACACAATATAAATAGCAAAATACCACTTATATTTATGAGGAAATTTACCAGGAATTATGAGGCTTATATAAAAAAATAATGAAGAAATGATTAATAATAAAATTTTGTTACCTTTTTTATTTAATCCGTATTCTCAGGTTTTATTTAACTCGAAAAGTTTAAAATAAATATTTGTAATTGCTGAAAAAATATAGAAAATTTTCTTTTTTATTCAACTAACAGAATAACAGGCCCACACGTCTATATCAGCTAAGAATCTTACCAAATAGACACTTCATCAGTAAATTTGATGATTTTATGTTAAGCTCTAGCCGAATTGCTGAGGAATTGTCCAAATTCTGGGCCTGGCAATGGTTTTTCCTTTCTGCTGTAGAGATGAATATAAATTCTATATTCGGACACTAATTTTTTGATGTTCTATAGCTTCACTGCTCTGTCTATTTTAGAGCCTTAATCTGTCACCAATGATTTAATTTTCAAAAACAAAAGGTGACCCGCTTAAGGAGTATGTATGTTTCAATTCACTAGTACAGCAACTGTACTATTGATGGTGCTTTTCTATGGCATCACTTTTTTACTATCGTTACGTATTAAACAGAAAAATGAAAATGTTGATGGCTACATGGTCTCGAATGGCTCCATCGGATTTGGAATGTCTGCGGCCAGTATGACCGCCACCTGGATCTGGGCCGCCTCGTTTTATGCAGCAGCTTCATCCGGATATACATACGGCGTTTCCGGTGCCCTACACTATGGTTTGTGGGGTGCGCTGATGATTTTATTTATCTATCCCTTTGGCAAGCGCTTTCGTGAACTGGCGCCTAATGCCCACACCTTGGCAGAAATTATGCATGCCCGGCATGGCAACCAAAGCCAGATGATTCTGGCAGGTTCCAATATTGTGGGCAGCGTGATCAGCCTGATGGTGAACTTTACCGCCGCTGGGGCACTGGTTGAAATTTTATCTCCTTTAAGCTTTATCCATGGCGTGCTGATTACCGGTATCGGTGTGCTGTCCTATACCCTCTGGTCGGGCTTCCGTTCTTCGGTGTTTACCGATTTTGGTCAACTGGTGGCGATGATTGTCGCGGCTGTGATCATTATTCCAACCTTATTCTTTACCTTAGGTGGGCCATCCCTGTTTCAAAGCGGGATTCATAACCTACAACCGGAACAGCTGGATTTTTTCTCTAAAACGGCCTTTCTGGAACAAGGCGCACCGTTTTTTGTTGCCGTATTGGCCTACGCGATTGGTAATCAGACCATTGCCCAGCGCCTGTTTGCAGTCCGTGAAGATCTGATTAAGCCAAGCTTTATTACTGCAACGATTGGTTATGCTGCAATTGTTATTGGTCTAGGCATGCTTGGATTATTGGCGTTATTTGCAGGTATTCAACCCATTGATGGCAATCTGAATAACCTGATTCCGCAAATGGCAGCGACTTATCTTTCTCCATTTATGGTCGCGCTGTTATTCATCATGGTGATTGGAGCTCTGTCTTCTACCGCTGACTCGGATCTGTCTGCCCTGTCTGCGATTGTCATGACGGACATTTATGGTAAACAGATTGCGAAAAACCGTCCTGATCCAAAGAAAATGCTGTTTATTGGTCGTATGACCATGATCGTTGCCACCATGCTGGGAATTGTGATTGCCACCTTGAAGTTTGACATTTTGTCGATGCTGATTTTTGTGGGTGCGCTTTGGGGCTCTATTGTATTCCCGGTGATTGTCAGCCTGTATTGGGACAAGGTGAATGCCCGGGCCTTTAACTGGTCAGTGGGTCTCGCATTTTTCAGCTTTCTGATAGTACGTTTTGAATGGCTTCCGATTCAGGGATTGATCGCACTTGGCTTTGAACTCGTTGCGACCCTGGGGATTGGTGTGGTGCTGGGTTTGATGACCTTTGGTTTCTTCGGCAAGAAAGTGGGTCTGGTCGTTGGCATATTGGCCAGTATTGGCTTCATGCCATGGACCATCGGCTTCTTGCGTGAATACGGCACCTTGTTAAGCTCACTGACAGCGTATGGCAGTAGTGCGCTGGTATGTACTGTGTTGACGCTACTCTACAGCAAAGAACGATTTGATTTTAAGCAAATCAACAAGATGGTGATTGAATTTCACCAGCTATCTGAGAAAAGTAAATAAGGAGATTTCAGATGACAAGTCAATTATTGACCCTATATGTACTTTTTTGGCCATTGGTGGCAAGCCTGGTCTTGTTCACGATTTGCCTGAATGTCTATAAAGACACACAACAGGCCAAGAAAAATGGTGAAGAGCTAATTTGATTCTTCATCCTAAACAAAAAGCAGGCCATTGAGCCTGCTTTTTATTGTTCATTTGATGATTTCGATTTTTAATTCTCAGTCTTTTCCAGCTGACTAAAATAACCATATGCAGCATGACAATTCATGTCGCACTGCCCTAGTGCAGGAGCTAGTTTTTTGGCATGATGCAAATAGTGGATCACTGAATAATGATAAATGACTCAAATGCGTTGGTTAGAACTGCTTTCGACAGTTCGGATTGGTAGTAAAAAGCAGAGCACTGAACTGGCACGCAGCCCGTTTCATAAAGATTATGACCGTATTATTTTTTCGCAAAGCTTCCGGCAATTAAACCGCAAAACCCAAGTCCATCCACTGACCCAGCATGATGGTATTCATACCCGTTTGACCCATTCGCTAGAAGTCTCCTGTATTGGCCGTTCACTCGGTATGCTGGCTGCAGAGAAAATCAAAGATAATTTACCTGCCTGGATTTCTCCGGCTGATGTCGGTGCCATCATTCAGGCTGCCTGTCTGGCACATGATATTGGCAACCCGCCTTTTGGTCATGCCGGTGAATACGCTATTCGGGAATGGTTTGACGATGCTTCTCATACCGACTTTTTAAAAGATTTGAGTCCTGAACAGGAAGCCGATGTACGCCAGTTTGAAGGCAATGCCCAAGGCCTGCGCCTGCTGACCAAGATCGATTATCATCCTTATGATGGCGGCATGCGCCTGACCTATGCCACACTCGGTGCCTATCTTAAATACCCGTGGCTCTCTGAGGCCATTGACCCGACTGGTAACACCCCGGCCAGTCGACGTCCAAAATTTGGTTGTTACCAGTCTGAAAAAGAGATTTTGCAGGAAATTGCTGAACAGCTAGGTCTAATCCAGCTTGGTGAATATCATTATTGTCGTCATCCGCTGACCTATCTTTTAGAAGCTGCGGATGATATCTGCTATGCCCTGATTGATCTGGAAGATGGTATTAGCCTGAATATGCTCAGTTATGCCGAAGTCGAGCCAGTCTTTCTGAACTTGCTGGGAGAATATGGCACACCTGAAGAAATCAATCTGCCTAATACCACCTGGCAACAAAAAATTGCCGCCTTACGTGGCCGGGTCATGAAACGTCTGGTAGATGAAGTCACCACAGCCTTTGCCCGACATCAGCAGGAAATTCTGATGGGCCAACTACAAGGTTCATTGCTGGGTTATTGTAGTGCCGACATTGAGATTGGCATTAACCGGGCCAAAGAACTGGCGCGAGACAAGATCTTCGAACACCCGCAAAAAGCCGGTCTGGAAATTATTGCGCATCAAAGTTTACAAACGATTCTGGATGCCTTTATTCCACTGACCACACCGCACAAAACCTTAAGCTTTAAGGAACAGCGTTTAATGGCTATTTTAAAACGTTCGGGTGCGCAGTTTAGCGCTGATCATTATGACAATATTATGCAGGTACTGGATATTGTCTCCAAGTTCTCCGATCATCAGGCTTATAATCTGGCGCAGGAACTGCATGGCAATAAAGCCGGATTGCTCTGATGCGAGCGAGCACCTGATGACAATCTCAGCAAAATCACTGCTTTTGAATGATAGAGTTTTGCCTTTATCGAAAATGCTGACTACTATGCCTGTATTAAATTTGAGTATGTATAAAAAATGATTGGATGCCTGATTGGGGAAGTGCTGGCGCTGGAAGCACCGACTGTTTTATTAAATGTGAACGGCGTAGGTTATGAGATTGACACCCCTTTAACCACTTTCTGTCAGTTGCAAAAAGGCCAGAAAATTACCTTGTGGACGCATTTGGCTGTGCGTGAAGATGCCCAGTTACTTTATGGCTTTATCAATGCGCAGGAAAAAACCATTTTCCGCACCTTATTAAAGGTGAACGGCGTTGGTCCGAAAATGGCGCTTGGTATCCTTTCAACTTTAAGTGTGGAAATGCTGATCCATACTGTTGAACATGAAGATATCAACACTCTGGTAAAAGTTCCGGGGGTGGGTAAAAAGACTGCAGAACGCTTGATGATTGAATTGCGTGACCGCTTTAAAGCCATGGCTTCAGGTGCTGCACCAAGCAATTCAACTGCACCACAAATTCAGTTTATGGGCAATTCAGCCGTGGCTGAAGCGGAAGCTGCATTACAGTCCTTGGGCTATAAACCTGCTGAAGCACAAAAACTGGTGAATGCTGCCAAAGGTGAATTTACTGAAGCCAGTGATATTATCCGGGCTGCATTAAAGTCGATGAATAAATAGAGATGATATCCAAGTTACAGGATAAAGTCTGATACGTGTAAAAGTCATTCGCAACTGTTTGAGGCAGGAGACATTTATAGTTAAATGTTTCTGCGATATATTCGATAAGAATCAATATTCGACGAGTTTTGCGAATGACAGTGGTTTTGCTTACTTTTGCCGAAACAAAAGTAAGGCGAACCGCAGGTTAATACTCAGATATAAATCTGATTGGAAAGACTCTGCAAAAATTCAATTCCTCGCCTAGGCGAAAATCTTAGGATTCAGATCCATATTTGAGGCCGTGTCAAAATTACCAGCTCAAAGGATCACTAAAACATTGGTATATAAACGTTATGCAAGACCGTCTCATCAGTGGTTCTGAAAAACCCGAAGATCATTTCGATCGCGCCATCCGCCCGACTTCCCTCGATGACTACATCGGTCAGCCGGTGGTTCGTGAGCAGATGGAAATTTTCATTGGTGCAGCCCGTGGCCGTGAAGAAGCTCTTGATCACACATTGATCTTTGGCCCGCCAGGTCTGGGTAAAACGACATTGGCCAATATTATTGCCCGAGAAATGGGTGGCAATCTCAAGTCAACTTCTGGCCCGGTACTGGAACGTGCCGGTGACTTAGCCGCGATGCTAACGAATCTGGAAGAAGGCGATGTGCTGTTTATTGACGAGATTCACCGTCTTTCACCCGTGATTGAAGAAATTCTGTATCCGGCGATGGAAGATTATCAGCTCGATATCATGATTGGTGAAGGCCCTGCTGCTCGCTCGATTAAACTGGATTTACCGCCATTTACCTTGGTAGCTGCAACTACACGTGCCGGTCTACTCACCTCTCCGCTGCGTGACCGCTTCGGAATCGTGCAACGTTTAGAGTTTTATTCGGTTGAAGATTTAACCCACATTGTCAAACGTTCAGCCAACTTGATGGATGTGCCTATGACCGGAGATGGCGCAAAAGAAATTGCCCGTCGTTCACGAGGCACACCACGTATTGCCAACCGTTTATTACGCCGTGTGCGTGATTATGCTCAGGTCAAAGGTACCGGTGAAATCAACCAGGATATGGCCCAACGTGCTTTGGATATGCTCAAAGTCGATAAAGATGGTTTAGACACACTCGACCGTCGTTATTTATCTATGCTTCTTGAGCGTTTTGATGGTGGTCCTGCCGGTGTTGAAGCCTTGGCTGCTGCCATGGCGGAAGATTCTGGTACGTTGGAGGATGTAATTGAACCTTACTTGATTCAGCAAGGTTATGTGATGCGTACTGCGCGTGGTCGTATTGCCACCAATATGGCCTATTTGCAGTTTGGTATGACTCCACCTGAGCCAAAAGATAAATGATTAAAAACAGCTTAGGCTGCTTTTAATAGTATTCAATTACCTTTATTTCGCACCATTTTGCTCGTGATCTTTAATGAAATTATCTCGTTTTGTTGTAATCAGCTTTTTGATGACAGCTCCAAACCTTTATGCGGCTCAGAGCTGGTCATGCAGCAATACACTGACTGAAATTTCCTGCACAGAACATCATTGTGATATTAAAACTGAAAGTTTCACCCCTTTCCAGATTAACATTGCGCAGGACAATAAAATCAGCATCTGCGCCTATTCAGGCTGTTGGTCGGGACAAACCAATTCCACAAAACATCTGCATTTTACTAGCTATTCTACCCAGACATTAACTTGGAATGAGCACACCTCAAAAGCTGAAGCATTTTTGCTAGGCATCGATACCCGAAATCATACGGGATTTTTATTGGGAGAAGGTTTTAGCCTACCATTAAACTGCACACCAGAATAAAATGGCTCTGATTAGAAACTGCTTTATGTTGAGCATCTAGAGTGATTTTCCTCATCAGTTCGACATTTATAAATTAGAAACAACACGTACTTCCTCCACCAGCATCAACTCACATGCACCATTGCCAGTATCCTCACGACTTAAAGAACTACGCCAGGTCCATTCATCTGAAGACTTCACTTCCACCAACTGCCCTTTTAAATAAATCAAATCATCTTGATCGATTTGAGCGAGTTGTTGAGCAATCGCTTTGCTTGCAGGAATCAAATGAGTATTAGCACTCTGAATTTCAATTTCACGTACCGGAATAGGAGGCGCATTTTCATAACGCCAATAATACCAGCGGTTACTTTGCCGGATCGACAACTGCTTATAAACAGCCGGATTGGTCATGCTTCCCCAGCCCAGGGCAAAATCGACAGGACTAAGTTCCGCTTCTCGCCCAAAACTATAATCTTCTCGTGATAAAACCCGAAACTCTCCCGCATAAGGTTCTAAATTTGTCATGGTATAACCCTGAAACTGATGAATGCCCTCTGTGACTTGATAATCAGTAGCATCTGAAATACCTTTATCCGGTTTTAGCCAATAGAACCACAGTGTAAAACCCATGACGAAAATAATAAGATATTTCAAAAAACGGTTCATTTTAAACTCGAATATTTATCCATAATATAAAGCGTTATCCCCTAGGTGAATCAAATGAAATCACTAAGTATAAATCCGAAAAGCAAGTACCATATACAAATTTTATAAACTCAATTTCACATGAAATACATATTCTTACAATGTAAAAGAACAAATAAAGCTCTTTGAGAACAGCTATTAACACCCAAAATACCTTTAAGGTATCGAAGAATACTTAGAGGGTTTTGGTCGAATTAGATCAGTATGCCATCCTAAAGAATCACTTTAACCATTTCAAATTCTTAAGGTTCTCCCGAAGTATGAATATGTATAAGCAGATATCCCTTTGTCTTCCTCTTCTTTTCTGTAGCCAGTTCAGCCTGGCCGACTGGATTGATGATTCTGTACAAGCTGCTGAAGCACACACCATCAAATTACGCCAACATATCCACCAGCATCCTGAACTGGGCAATATGGAATTCAAAACCTCGGAGCTGGTCCAAAAAGAATTAAAATCCTACGGCATTGAAGTACGTAAAGGCTATGCCAAAACTGGTGTAATCGGTGTATTAAAAGGTGTAAAACCCGGCCCTGTGATGGCCTTACGCGCAGATATGGATGCATTGCCAATTAAAGAAACTGCGCCCGTGCCTTTCGCCAGCAAGCAAAAAGCCATTTATCAAGGCAAAGAATCTTATGTGATGCATGCCTGTGGCCATGACGCGCATACTGCGATGTTATTGGGTGCAGCCAAAGTTCTGGCCGCCAATAAAGATAAAATTGCAGGGACAGTGGTGTTTGTATTCCAGCCAGCTGAAGAAGGCGGTGCAGATATCGATAACTTCACTCATGGCGATCAGATTGGCTCACGCAAAATGATTGCCGACGGTGCCTTGAACAATCCAAAACCTGAAGTGATTTTCGGGATGCATGTCATGGCAGGCATGCCAAGTGGCAATATCTTCTACAAAGATGGTGCGATTTTGAATAGTGCCGATCATTTACGTATTCAGGTGAATGGCAGTCAGGTACATGGCTCCATGCCTTGGGCAGGTAAAGACCCGATTTATGCCTCTGCCCAGATGGTGACCAATTTACAAAGCCTGATCAGCCGTAAAGCCGACCTGACCAAAGGGATGGGTGTGGTCAGTATTGGCAGTATTCAGGGCGGCACTACCGGTAACGTCATTCCAGATCAGGTCAATATGGTCGGGACTATTCGTTCCAATAGTGAAGATGTACGTCAGGGCATTTTAAAAGACTTGCCGAAAATGCTGGAACACAATGCCGCAGCCAATGACGTTAAGGTGAAAGTCGAAATTGCACCTTATGCACCAGTGACCACCAATGATAAAACCTTGACTGAATTGATGCGCCCAACCTTGGCGAGCGTGCATGATGAAGATAAATTGCATGTTTTAGACAACAATGCCAGCGCCAGTGAAGATTTTGCTTATTATGGCCAGCTCATGCCATCGCTCTTCGTTTTTGTTGGTGCCACACCAGCAGATCAGGATCCGGCAAAAGCCGCACCGAATCACAACCCGAATTTCATTGTCGATGATGCGACCTTGAAAACCGGTGTCGAAAGCCATGTCCGTTTTATTCTGGACTATCCAAAAGTAGCTGAGCAGGTTCAGGCCAACTGGAAACAGAAAAATAAAGGCTAATCTTCTATTACTAAAAATGCGCGGCTCCAAGGACTCGCGCATTTTAGTATCTGCTGCTGTTTTATAAATGAGCTGTTAAGCGCTTAGTACTTCATCTTAGTGACTTCTCTCCAGATTTGACACCTTGTGCCATTGGTCTCAAGACTCACAATGCTAAACTTTGAACCGCTAAATTGCTTGACTGTTGGCAGGAATCCGGCAAACTCTAATCCCTTTCCTGCATCTAAAAACAAGCAAAAATTTCGAAAATCTGCATGGAACAAAACTATGGCGAATCACTTTGAATTCAATATCCGCGTTTATATTGAAGATACTGATGCGGGTGGCATTGTCTATCACGCCAATCATATTCGCTATATGGAACGTACCCGTACCGAATGGTTACGTGCCGCTGGAGTGAGCCATTACTGGCATCAGACAGACTACAATTTTGTGGTGCATAAAATTAATGTCAAATACATGCGTCCGATCCTGATGGATGATTTAATTACTGTTACGGCACGTGTCATTTCATGTAAAGCTTCATCATTTGTATTGCAACAAAATATTTATCGTGGTGAAATCATGCTTGCATCAGGTGAGGTCGAGTTGGCATGTATCAGTGCAGAGATGCGACCACGTCGACTCCCGGATGAAATCCGCGAACTAATTCAAAAAGAATTGGAACAAGACTAAAAAAATTTATTGGCACACGTAACAACTATGGCGACTCAGTTAGAATCATCTCTTCAAGTTTCAGATCTTATTTTACAAGCAAGCCCTGTCGTACAACTGGTGATGCTTTCTCTCCTGTTAGCCTCAATATATAGCTGGTATCTGATTGCCAGGCTCTATATGAGTTATAAAAAAGCCCAGGCCGATGATGAACATTTCCAGAAAATCTTCTGGTCTGGTGCTGAACTGAATACCCTGTATAACAATGCGCAACTCAACTCCAAACGTACCGGCCTTGAAGATATTTTCTATCAGGGTCTGGGCGAGTTCCTGAAACTGAAAAAACGCCATGCGCCGACTGCCCAGTCGATTGAAGGAACTGAACGTATTCTACGTGTCGGTTTAAGCCGTGACCAAGGTCATCTGGAACAAGGTCTGGGTGCGTTGGCAAGTATTGGTTCGGTTGCACCTTATGTCGGTCTGTTCGGTACAGTCTGGGGCATCATGAACGCCTTTATTGGCCTGGCAGATGTTGATCAGGTGACACTGGCGACGGTCGCACCCGGTATTGCAGAAGCACTAATTGCAACGGCGATTGGTCTGTTCGCAGCCATTCCAGCAGTATTGGCTTTCAACCATTTTACGGCCAAAGGTGAAACAGTCTATTCTGACCGTGCGCTGTTTGCCGAAGAAATGGTGGCGCTATTGCAACGTCAGTCTGTGGGCGTAACTCAGGACAAAGACTAATGGCGATTCAAGGTTCAGGACGCTTTCAGCGTATTAAAAAGCCACTAAAAAGTGACATGAATGTGGTGCCGTATATTGATGTGATGCTGGTACTGCTGGTGATCTTTATGGTCACTGCTCCGATGATTACCAGTGGTATTAAGGTCGACTTGCCTCAGGCCAACGGACTACCGATCGAATCCAAGGATGCCCCGACCATTGTCACACTGAAAGAAGATGGTTCATATTATCTAGAATATAAAAATCAGGCGACTGGCCCGGTCACACTGGAAGAATTGACGCGTACGCTTATTGATGCCCAAACCGAGGCGCAAAATGAAAACAAGGTGCTGAATGTCGTGATTAATGGCCATAATACCCGTCCATATGGCGATGTCATGACCTTGATGTCCAGCCTGCAGGATGCTGGCCTTTCTCAAGTCGGTTTACTGACCAAACCCCTAGAATAAAGTATGAAAAATTATCAGAAACCGCCCTTTCAAAAAAAAGCAATTGCGATTGGATTTACGCTCGGCATCCATGCAGTGGCTTTGGTGGGCTTACTTTATCTGGGCATGAGTAATCCCCCTGAACCGCCAAAACAGATCAAAACCGTTCTGATCAAGCCAGAAGACCTTAAACCGGTGACTCGCGAAGAAACCGAATTTGAGGAAACTGCACATGAAAACGTCGCAGAAGAAATTACCCAAACTGCTGAACCCAGTATAGAACCGGCTCCTGTCATTCCAACTGCTGCCCCTGCTGTACCTGTGACTCCACCTACTCCTAAAGTTGATACACAAAAAGCACAGCAGGAACTAAAAGCGGCAGAGGCAGCACAAGCCAAGGCTGCGCAGCAAGCAGCTGAAGCAGCGAAACGTGCCGAAGCCGCTGAACAGGCGAAACAGGCAGCGGCCAAAGCCAAAGCGGATGCAGCGCAAAAATCCAAGGCGGAAGCCGAAGCTGCACGTCAAGCTGAACTGAATGCACAACGCAAAGCCGATGCTGCTCAAAAAGCCAAACTGGAAGCACAGAAAAAAGCTGACCTAGCTGCCAAGCAAAAAGCGGATGCTGCAACAAAAGCCAAAGCAGAGGCTGATGCCAAACGTAAGGCTGAAGCTGCTGCTAAAGCAAAGGCAGATGCGGCAGCAAAAGCCAATAATGATGCAGCGGCGAAACGTAAAGCAGATGCTGATGCGAAAGCCAAAGCGGATGCAGCGGCTAAAGCCAAAGCGGATGCAGCGGCTAAAGCCAAAGCGGATGCAGCGGCTAAAGCCAAAGCAGACGCGGCGGCTAAGGCTAAAAATGATGCAGCGGCGAAACGCAAAGCGGATGCTGATGCGAAAGCCAAAGCGGATGCGGCTGCTAAAGCCGACGCTGATGCCAAACGCAAGGCAGATGCCGATGCTAAGGCCAAAGCGGATGCAGAGGCCAAAGCTTCAGCCGCTAAACAGGCTGCTGAAGAAGCTGCACAGAAAAAAGCGGAATCAAAACGGATTGCATCCACTGCGAAACGCGATTTTGAAAATAAAATCAAACGTGCATGGGATACACCAGTCGGATCATCAGGCCAGCGTGCCACTGCACGTGTAACCCTGAATGATAATGGCGGTGTGGTCTCGGTTATTGTGAATTCAAGTGATTCAGACATGAAAGCCAGTGTAGAAGCTGCAGTCCGTGCTGCCGCACCTTATCCAATGCCATCCGATCCAGATGCACGCAGAGAAGCACGAAGCTTTACTTCAACCTTTACTGCGCAATAAAAAACGGAGCCATCACATAAATAATGTTGTGATGGCTTTTATTTTTTAAGCTAAACTTCACTTTAAATTGATTAAATAATATTCACTTTTCACAGTGTCATAACAGTTTGGCCATAAATTCATGGTTTTATTCTATTAAATCCATGCGATGATGTAGCCCAAGCACCTATACAATAAATCCGTTGATTTGAGTAAATAACGAATGATGGAAAAGACTCGCAAACATCTACTCTGCCTCGCAATCATTAGCGCTTTAAGCCCTGTATTGGCAACCCATTCCTATGCCCAATTGCATCTGGAAATTACCAAGGCACCTGAGGCAGCACCTAAAATTGCCGTTGTACCTTTCAGCCAGGATCAGAGCATTTATCCTATTGTGGAAAATGACCTGAATCGTTCTGGCCGCTTTACCAGTGCTTCAAAAAACCTGCCTGCAACAGCGACATTGAATAATCCGAATGCAGAAGCTTGGGCATCGGCTGGTGTTCCCTATGTGGTCACCGGTTCATCCAAGGCCACAGCCGATGGTTCTTTTGAAATCCAGTATCAGCTCTATGATGTCGAAAAAAAACAATATCTATTAAATGAATTGCTGACTGTTCCAGCCTCACGCACCCGTCAGGCAGCGCATATGATCAGTGATGCCATCTATCAGGCATTGACCGGCATTCCAGGTGACTTTAGCGGACGTATTGCCTATGTGCTGCGTAATCCTGCTACGCCGGAACAGCGCTATACCTTGCAGATTGCCGATACCGATGGTGAACAGCCAAAGACCATTTTGACCTCACGTGATCCAATCCTTTCTCCAGCATGGACACCAGATGCCAAAAAAATCGCTTATGTGTCCTTTGAAACCAAACGCCCGGCGATTTATGTACAGGATCTGGCGACCGGACAGCGTGAAAAACTGGCCAGCTTCCGCGGCTTGAATGGCGCGCCGAGCTTCTCTCCAGATGGTAAGAGCATGCTGTTTACTGCTTCTATGCACGGCAATCCGGAAATCTACCAGATGAATCTGGAAACGCGTCAGTTACAACGTATGACCAATGACAGTGCCATTGATACTGAAGCACGTTATTCACCAGATGGAAAATCTTTTATTTTCACTTCTGACCGTGGGGGTTCTCCACAAATTTACCGCCATGATCTTGAATCAAGTAGCAATAAACGCCTGACCTTCCGTGGTGCATTCAACGCGCGCGGCACGCTGAGCGCAGATGGTAAAAAACTTGCATTAGTTCATCGCCCAAGCGGCAGTAACTATCGAGTTGCGGTTCAGGACATGACCTCTGGTGTGAACAACATTTTGACACCAACAACGCTGGACGAATCACCAAGCTTCTCGCCAAATGGCCAGATGGTGGTCTATGCCACCCGTGAAGGTGCACGCGGACTCTTGTCGATCATGTCGCTGGATGGCCGCTTCCGTATGAATTTACCAAGTGAAACGGGTGAAGTCCGTGAACCCGCTTGGGCACCAAAATAAGATTTTTATATTGATAAACCCTTTACCCCATAATCAAACTTCATGGAGATGAAGATGAACAAAGTAAAATTATTTGCCTTGCCACTTTTAGCAGCAGCTGTTGTCATGACAGGTTGTGCGAGCCGTAAGCCTGCCGCTGAAGTTCAAACGGGCGGTTTAGATACGACTGGTACAACAACTGTGAATACTCAAGGTCTGAGTGAAGATGCAGCACTGAATGCACAAAACATGGCAGGCGCTTCTGCAAAAGGTGTTACTGCAGAAAATAAAGCATTCTTGGCAAAACGCGTGGTGCATTTTGACTATGACAGTACTGAACTGAGCAATGAAGATCTAAATACGTTGCAAGCCCATGCGCAATTCCTAATGGCCAATGCCAATTCACGTGTAGCACTCACCGGCCATACCGATGAACGCGGTACCCGTGAATACAACATGGCACTTGGCGAGCGTCGTGCCAAAGCAGTAGAAAGCTTCCTGGTAACGACTGGTGTTAATCCTGGTCAATTGGAAGCAGTTAGCTATGGCAAGGAAATGCCAATCAATGCGGGCCATGACGAAAATGCCTGGAAAGAAAACCGCCGTGTAGAAATTAATTATGAAGCGGTACCACCATTGTTGAAATAATTTTCATTCATGATGGTTTCATCAAATAAAAAGCACTCAATCATGAGTGCTTTTTATTTGCTTCAATGAAAGAATCGGTCTACTTGGGAAGCTGATCTTGTTCAGCCGGATGCATCGATTCGATCAGGTCATGTTTATTGAATTGTTTGTACTCTGGTTTTGCTTCATAATCCCGCCAGGCTTCTTTCATCTTGTCTTCAGAGATATCATCTAAAGTAATGCCTTCGCTTGGCGTTGGAGTCGCATCAAACTTCAATGTTGTCATATCTGTGCTCCTATTCTCAATTTTCCTTTGTCTTCAACATAGCACTTTCCGCAGGAGTTGCAAGGGCAAAATCGATACAAATAATCCAGTTTAATTTTTCTTTTAGTACGTTCTCATCTAAAATATAGCCGCATATCGTTTTGATCATTTTTTCCCGATTTAAGTTTTGGAGTTTCCCCTATGTCATACTGCACTTTATCCCAGTTTTTACAACAACAAAGCGGGAATCTCACACCTGAACTTGCACAAGTTATTGAAACAATTGCAAACACTTGCAAAGACATTGATCAGTTACTGCAAAAAGGTGCTTTAGCGGGTGTATTGGGAAGTGCACAGCATGAAAACGTTCAAGGCGAAGAGCAAAAGAAGCTGGATGTCATTTCTAATGACTATTTGATTGATGCCTTGCAGCAACATCCAAATGTGGGTGGTTTGGCCTCAGAAGAACTAGATGAATTCACCCCTGCACAAGAAAATGGTCAATTTCTGGTATTGTTCGATCCATTAGATGGCTCAAGCAATATCGACATCAATATGTGTGTTGGTACCATTTTCTCGATTCTTCCTGCGAAAAATGCAGTGACTCAGGCAGAAGACTTTATGCAAGCCGGTGTTCATCAGGTAGCTGCAGGTTACGTGCTTTATGGTCCATCGACCATGTTGGCATTGACCGTCGGCGCAGGCGTAGTGTTCTTTACCTATGACCCTGAGACTCAAGAATTCCTACTGACTTCTGAAGCCATTCAGGTAGCTGCAGATACTAAAGAATATGCGATCAATGCGTCGAATCAACGTCATTGGGAAGCACCAGTACAGCGTTATATCGATGAATTGTTAGCTGGTAAGACTGGCCCGCGTGAAAAAGACTTCAATATGCGCTGGGTTGCCTGTATGGTGGGCGACATTCACCGTATTCTTTGCCGTAGCGGTATCTTCATGTATCCATACGACCTTAAAGATCCGGCTAAAGCAGGCCGTCTGCGTTTAATGTATGAAGCCAACCCAATGAGTATGTTGATGGAACAGGCTGGCGGCGCATCGACTACAGGTCGCGTACGTATTCTTGAGATCGAACCGACTGATTTACATCAGCGTGTTCCTGTGATCATTGGTTCTAAAAATGAAGTTGATCTTGTGACCAGCTACCACAACTAATTTTTATAGCGGCAGCCGGTATTGAATCGGCTGCCGTGGATTATATCTCCCATGCCAACTTTTTTTCTTGATTCAAAAGACAATCCAAAGATTAAACACTTACGCGGTTTAATTGAACAAAATACCTATCGTAAAAAACAGGGTCAAACGGTTTTAGAAGGCACGCATCTGTCTCTCGCCTGGCTACATGAAAACCGTAAAATTGATTCTATTTTCACTACTGAACATGCACTTTCACATCCTGATTTCGAGAAAATTCTCGCAAAATACACAGGTATGGTCTTTGTTCTAAGCGAGTCTTTATACAAAGATTTAAGCACCTTAGGAACATCTTTAGCCTGTTTAGCTGTAGTGACTCTACCGACAGCAAATTATGCATTGGATTTTAAAGCAGACACTTTGATTCTGGAAAATGTACAGGATCCGGGTAATGTAGGCACCCTGCTTCGCTCGGCTGCTGCTGCCGGTATTGAACAGATTGTGTGTACCAAAGGTTCTGCCTCGCTCTGGTCTCCACGCGTATTACGTGCCGGTATGGGTGCACATTTCACACTGCAAACCTTTGAAAATATCGCGCTTAAACAAATTCTTGAGCAATTTCAAATCCCTGTCTATGTAACCAGCTCACACCGTGCTGAAAGCCTGTATTCAAAAGACTTACGTAAACCTTGCGTGTGGATTCTGGGTAATGAAGGCCAAGGCGTGTCTGATTATGCGATGCAACATGCTGAAGCCGTGAGCATTCCGCAACCCGGTGGTCAGGAATCACTGAATGTCGCAATTGCAGGTTCGATCTGTTTCTTTGAAATGGTACGTCAACGTATCTAATTAAGGATTTAGGTTACAGTGTTTTAATACGACCCTGCCCGTGTATAAAATAGATTAAACTACAAAAATAATAAACTTAATTGTCAACCAAACCAGAATTCCCAACGTTATATGATTATGAACTTGGGAATAATGGTGGGTGTCCAATGACAGGATTTTCCATCTCTATGGATTTAGCACCAAAACAGCTGCAAACACATGATGTAAGTATTCTGAAGAGTACGGCTGAAGCACGTCTGAAGAATTTCATGCAGGATGTGACTGGGCGCGCCTTGGTGATGATGGAAAGTGCGACTCAAGGTCACCATGGTATTGCCATGGATCTGGTTCAGGAAGCTTTCATTTCCTTACACAAATCCTATGCAGAAAAAACCACTGAAGAATGGTATCCCCTATTTTATACCATTCTCAACAACAAGTTACAGGACTGGCGTCGTAAAGAGTCACGGCGTGGTCAAATGTTTTCATTTTTCAAGAAAGTCAGTCTCGATGACGACGAAATTGAATTTGATGATGTCGTCGATGAATCAACACCAACGCCGCTGGACTTTCTCGATCAGGCAGTCACTGCTGAAGAAATCCAAGAAGCGATTGCAAAATTGCCTGTGCGTCAGCAGCAGGCATTTATGTTAAGGGCCTGGGAAGGATTTGATACGCATACCACCGCACAAATTATGAACTGTACAGAAGGCAGTGTAAAAACCCATTATCACCGTGCTATCCAAGGCTTACGTGCCTCTTTAGCACATTTAAATCCATATCTGGGAGGGTCATCCGAATGAATCAAGATGATTTCTTAAAACAAGTAACTTCCAAACTTGATGGACTGGCACAACAACATAAAGACAAACCTGTTGTCATGCACCATGTTCTTGAAGAAATTCAGGATTCAAAACACTCACGCTTTGCATTTCTAAAAATGTCAGGTTTTGCTTTGGCAGCTGCGATTGCAGGCGTTGTGGTATTACCGAATCTTTCGGACCATAACGAACCGCAAACTCAAATGGTGTCAGTCCCAAAACTGTCTCCGCAAATGCTTGAAGATTTAGAAATGTTAATGGTTTTAGGTGAGGACAAAGTTCCACATGGCAGCTAAAAAATTGGTGATTGCTTTTTGTGCATTCAGTTTTCTGCAAACCAGCTTTGCAGGATTTGAACGTTTTTGGCTATTTTCCAAAGATGCGAATACCCAAGTAACTGATACTTGGGATAGTCTTTCTGATTCTGAACAATTGGCACTGATTAAACGTTACCAATCTCTAAAAGAAATCCCCGAACAACAACGGGTTAGCTTACAGCAGCGTATGGACTGGTTTACTCAACTCCCTAATGCGGAAAAACAAAGAATGCGTGAGACTTGGCAAATGATGAGCAGTCAGGAACGCAAAGAACTGGGCGCACGTATGCAAAAAGCGTCTCCTGAGCAACGCCTTGCCATTCGCGAAGAATACATTCTCAAATATCAGCAAGTGACTCAGCAGCCTAACTCGCATTAAAAACTTAATATAAAAAAGCCTCCATATGGAGGCTTTTTTGATGTTTCAATCATATTTTATTTTCTTAAGCGTCGATAACCTGCAAGCCCTAATAATCCTAGTAGCCCCCACATTCCAATTGCCCCACCACCACTTGAGGACGTATTCGTATTTTTAACTGTATTACGTAACAAGATTGTCGCTTTTTCTGACATTTTTTCATCAGCATCAAAAATCGCATAATCCATGCTGTAATTTGCCTGGCTTAAATTATTTTTTACACTAAATGTCAGCTGTCCACCATAACAGGTCTGATTTTGGTAGGTATCAGGACAGGCTCCTTGTCGCTCTGCCTTCAGTGAAACTCCCGCAGGCAGCTTAACAATATGAATCGGGATCTCTTTTCCATCTTTATCTTGATAAAAAGCCGACTTTCCTGATGGTAGAGGCCCATCCCCATCATCACTATCATTTTCAAGCGGATTTACCATCACTGTAAGATTATTCTCTGGACTAAGCCGATATTCATCATCTTTTGCAATTGGTGCAATGTTGTTAAAAGCTGCTCTTAAGAGGCCAGCACTGCTTACACCTGTAGCCTGGTCTTTAAGTGTATAACTACAGAACTCCATATCAACCGAACTGGTCTGCTTACCATCAGTGCGATACATCATGATCCGGTTTAAATCAGGTTTCCACTCACATTTAAGATTTGGATCATTGGGATTTCCTTCCACAGTGGTCGAATTACCAGTACCAATTAACTTACCAACCCCTAAAGTTTTTACACTGACCTCATAATTTTCTGAATTTAAGGCTTTAATTTGAATCTTATCATTGGTTAGAGTTTCTTGAGGCATAGCCAAGATAAAAGGATTAATATAGATTGCACGATATTTCTGATATTGTTTGGTATATTTAAGCAAATCCTGATAACTTTTCAATTCTTCCTTTAAACCAGGAAGCTCATTTTCTGGAGTATTTTTATCAGCAATGATTTCTTCGATATCATCTATATTCTCCTGATAAAAGTCATTGAGTTCTACCAAACTCTTATTTTGCAAGTCCGTAATATCGGCTGCAGTCAAACGTCGGATTTCAACTGAGCCGATCTCGCAGGTATTTTTTGCACTTGGATCAAATGTTAATGTGGATCCAATCACACGATCAATACCACGCTGGTCTTGTTCAATACAGCCACTCACCCCGATATCTACCAAATCCGTTGCGGTCTGATTATCACGTGGGTAATACAGCCCTAAATAGCGATTATCAATAGCAGGCTCAATATAATTTGTTAATAAACTGCTGATTATATTGTTAGAGACATCAAGATTATTTGAAGTAGTATCTTCGTCTAATTCTGGCAATACGCAACGTGATGGCCCAGTCGTTTGAATTGCATTTCGAATTGTAGAAAATTCAACACGTTGTGCCTTGGTCGGATTTCCCTGATTTAAGGCATACTCACAAGACAGGCCTTGGTTAAAGGCTAAAACATTGAAATTAAAATACCTAAAACCGGTATTGTCATAAAATAAAGTAGATTGAGCTGTATTTTCAACAATAGTATTACTTAATGCAGTTAAACTGGAGAATTTACTGAGTGGACGATTAACTTCATTCGTCATACGCACAATATGTCCTGTGGTACTTGCAGTATTCTTCGCAATAGTAGAGTTAACAATTTCTACTGTGGCATAGCCACAAAAATCAATAATACTGTTAGTAGTGTCTGAACCGTTTTTAACAATACTACTGGAATTAATTTTCACATTGGTTTGAGTTGTACCTAAATTTCCCTGACAGTCCATTGCCAAAACACTACCATATGAACTCGCCTGATTTTTTTGAATTAAAGAATCCTGAATAACAATATTCCTTTCCGTATTCATTGCTACACTATAAATCGCCCCACCTTCTGCAGCAGCTCGGGAATTTACTATTTCACTGGTATTAATACTTAAAGGCCCTGCTACATAAAAAGTACCGCCATTACCTTTATCCAAGGTATTTATTGCTGCATAGCCATCCTTTAAGATCAAATGATGAATTTCCAGACTGGATTGACTGGCCATACTATTAAATAATCTGGTTTTCCCCTGACCCGAAATAGTACTTTTTAAAGCCTCCCGGGTTGGATATAATAGCGTAATCGGACTACGACTAGCATAATTAAGCGGAGTTTTCCCATAAATTTTGAGCGCTGACTCTACGATCAGCTCTTTCTCCAGTTTGTACTCGCCTGCTTCAAGCTGAATCACATCTGCAGCTGAACCATCCAATCGTAGCGTACGTCCTACATTACATCCGCCATAAGATTTATCAAGTTTTGCAGTTTTAATGGCTTCTCGCAAAGAACAGGCATTATTATTCTCGCCATCTTCATCAGCAAAAGTAGTTACATATATCGTTTTATCTTCGGCTGCCATCAAACTCATGGCAGATAAAATCATGGCCGCAAGCAGTCCTTTTTTATAATTTTTCATGATTTTTCCTTAATCTTTTAATCCACGGCGTAAACCTATTAATCCGAGTAAAATCAGTAGTCCACCACCACCCCATGAGCCGCCTGAAGTTTTGACTGCTTTGTCTTCCATTTCATTTTTTGGCTCCTGAACAATTTGAGTAGTAATAGTCAAATAAGGTTTACTTTTATTAAACCGTGTAGATGAGGTCACCACTTGTAGTTCGAAAATATCTGCTCCATGCCAGGTAGAATCCGGGGTATAAACGACATTGCCATGAATATCGATGATTGTTTTACCCTTGGAAGCCGTTTTGGTTTGTACTACTTTCAAACAGCCATCTTGCCAAGGCTCACCCGTCGGATTCTGACCAACAATGGCATTACACTGTTCTTTTGGAATTAAATCACTATCTCCCAGATAAGATTCAATTGAAAACTTGGCAATTTCACCCTTTAACAGATCTTGTCCCACTAGACTGCCTGAGATTGGTATTGTGATTTCAACAGCACCTCGATCACAAAACAGATTATCCATCAAACGGTTGATCCCACGCTGATCTGCCGCCTCACATGCTACTGTTGGATTTGCCAGATTCAATCCTGTGCCTCTATTCACAATCGGCGATTCATTCACAAGAATATAGTTCAACAAAATTCGTGGGCGCATATAACCGAGAAATTGTCCTTTAGGAACGCTATATGGACAAAGTATGGCATTATTATTTTCTTGTAGGGTCTGACAAATACCTTCACTTTTATCTGAGGATTCAGCAAAAAGTCGTGTACCATTCCAGAACTGGTTCGGCGCGACGGCATCCCCTACACCACACGAGGCTGTCAGCAGATTATTTTGCGACACAGACTTATCACCAGTGATAATTTGGCAATCCTGTGTACCATTTCTTAAAATAATACTATTCGCTACATAAGCTCTTCCATACGGTGCATGGATATTTAAAGCAGTATTTTCATTGTCAACTATGGTGAGATTATTCAATCCCATCCCGTCCAGGACATTAATAAATACACCCTTATTTTTTAGTATCGTACTACTTAATACCTCCCCACTAATACCTTGATCTTTACTGGAGTCAGCAAACTGTCCCGCGCTATAAATATTGGTCGCGGAATTATCCAGTGTCTGATTATTTTTAAGTACACTTTGATAAATGAGGAAAGCAGGTAGCTCGCTATACAGGATCCCGCCTCGTTGGGCTTTATTATTTTCGATCAGACTATTTTTAATTTGTGCACGGCTTGTTAAGTTCTGACCAAACTTGCCAGCATTATAAATTGCCCCACCCAAGTTGGCAGCAGCATTAAATAGACGGTTATATTCTAGAGTTAGCTGACCTTTATTATAAATTAGGCCACCTTGTTCAGCACAACTGGTTTTACCACAGCCTTCAAGATCCAGTTCTTTCAAATTTAACTGAACCAATGTATCTGTACTGTTGATCCGGAAAAGGTTATCAGTACCTTTCATTTGAATATGAGCATTATGCAAGCCTAATGCTTTTTCATCCGTACTGAATTCGCCATCACTTTCTGCGAACGCACGGATGGTAAGAGATTTTTTAATCGCGATATGCTGGTTCAACACATAGGTATTTTTTTCTTTTAAAATAATGGTACTGGATGAGTTCTCCCCACCACACCCCATAAAACCTGATTTAGCTAAGCCACGGTTAACATACTCAACAGCTTCTCGAAGTGAACATTCCTTGTCATCTTTTTCAATATCTTCTGTAGTGGTTACAATAATATCTGCACTATACGACTGCCCCGCTATACATAGCAAAGCTATGCCTATGCTCTTCTTGAGCATAACCTTCTCCTTAATTTTTATTTCTTTCTTTTTCTTCTAAAGTTGCAGAATCCTTGCAACAGCGAATTATTTTGCCTTACTGTGTCATAGACTGAGTAATTACTCAAGAATTTTTATATTTTACCGATATTCGTCAATCAAGGCATATATCTGCCGCAGATTAGCATTGCTGACTTTCAATTTTTCCCCTTTAAGCAATTGAATAATCTGCTCTAATCTTTGAAGCAGCACTGAAGTTTGATGTGGCCCATGGCTTAGTAAATAGTCAAAGATTTGAGGGTCTAAATGGATCCCACGACGATCGAGTACCGAGGAAACCAACGCATAGCGATCAGCATACAAACTGCCACTCGGAACACGGGTACTGACCGCCTGCGTGAGACGGGATTGTAAATCTGGCAATTCGAGTTTGAGTTCGATAGGTGCAAAACGTGACGAAAACACCAACTGCCCACCACCTTCATTATTATAATTAATCAAGTGAAATACTGCGCGTTGCCAAGGGGGTACGCCACTAATCGCTTCGATATCATCAAGTGCTACCAGATCAAAACGATCTAGAGAAGTAATCGCCTCAGTCGGTGCATCTAAAAGCTCAAGCAAAGATACCTGAATTGCAGATTTACCTACTTCCAGATAAGAGTCACAGATGGCAGACAACAAATGACTTTTACCTGTACCGGCTCCCCCATAGACATAAAATTGGTTGATCAGGCCTGCATGTAATTGACGGACAGCATCAATGACATGCCCCCAACCCGGCCCTGAAAAATCACTGATTCGGGCATCGAGCTGAGGTTCTATATCTAACTGCAATTGACGCATACGATTTTTTGGCCTTATGAGTCTTTACGATGTGGATCGTGAATTTTACTTGAGTTCTCCTCTGCTTGCAGCGGTTTTTTCTGTGGCTTTTTCATTTCAATATCAACATCTAAGTCTGCTGTTTCAATATTGATTGAACCGGTAGATGCATCTTGTATGATAACAGCCCGATCACCATAAAATGGCGTATGTTCATAATACTCACGGATATGCCGCAGCAGTACCACAATCACGGCTGCCACCGGTAAGGCAATCAGCATGCCCAAGAAACCGGCCAGTTGTGCACCTGCCAGAACTGCAAACACTACAGCTACAGGAGAAAGACCGATTTTATCACCTAGCAAGAACGGTTGCAGAATATAGCCTTCGACGGCCTGCCCGACCATAAAGACAATCCCGACCAATACCAGTTGCCACCAGTCGATTCCAAATTGGAAAAAGGTTGCAATGACTGCGGCAATAATTCCAACCGCAAAACCAAGATACGGAATGATACTGCACAATCCGGCAATCATCCCGATGATCAAGCCAATCTCTAGGCCAATCAGTTGCAGTCCCACTGCATAGACTACGCCTAGCAGAAGCATGACCAGGAACTGACCTTTGACAAAGGCACCTAAAACACTATGACATTCACTCACAATAGTTAA
This sequence comes from Acinetobacter sp. YH01021, assembly GCF_013420255.1. Taxonomy (GTDB): domain Bacteria; phylum Pseudomonadota; class Gammaproteobacteria; order Pseudomonadales; family Moraxellaceae; genus Acinetobacter. The sequence continues at coordinate 2,563 of NZ_VOYO01000015.1, read as the reverse complement.
GGTTGTTTTTTCATAAGGACGGGGAATCAGGCGGCGTAAGCTGTCCAGCATACGGTCCCAATCCAGCAAGAAATAAAAGGCAATAATCGGAATCAGGACAATCGTGCCACCAATCTGGATAAAATTCAGACCAGATTGTGCCAGTTTCAGCAGCATTGCCTGAATACTGTCAGCACTATAATTGGTCTGGACATAGTCCATCACCACGGAGGAAATCTGATCGGTATCAATCTCCATCGGGACCAGATTAAAGCTATCGGAAAGCCAAGGTAGAAACGTGTAATTGATCCAGTGAATCCCGGCCGGAATGCTATCACGCGCATACATCAGCTGCTGCCAGACCAGTGGCACCAGATACCACATCACCAAGGTGACCACGACCCCAATCCCGATAAATACGATACTGATCGAGAGCCATCGAGCCAGCCCAATGCGGTGCAAAACATCGACCAGTGGGCTAAATAAATAAGCAATTAGAAAAGCTGCCACAAAAGGAACCACAACTGGTTTAAGCAGATATAAAACCCAAAGTATCAATGCTATACCAGCAAGTATAAGAATGCGCCGTAAAGTACGATCGACCATAGAATCTTGCCTTTTCTCTATTAATCATTCTAAAAATTAAAATATTTTAATAAAGATAGCATTTTAGGCCACAAATACCATAAGAGTTTTACATATTCAGGTTATAATCGCACCCGCGAATGCGGAGACTTCATTATGAGCAACTCAACTTCTACCCCAAACACTGGTTTAAGCTACAAAGATGCAGGTGTCGACATTGAGGCGGGCGACGCGTTAGTCGATCGTATCAAATCTGTCGCTAAGCGTACCTCACGTCCCGAAGTTATGGGCGGTCTAGGTGGCTTTGGTGCACTTTGTAAAATTCCTAAAGGTTATGAAGAACCTGTTCTCGTATCTGGCACAGATGGTGTTGGTACAAAATTACGTCTGGCACTGAATTTGAACCGTCATGACACAATTGGTCAAGACCTGGTTGCAATGTGCGTGAATGACCTTCTTGTCTGTGGTGCTGAACCACTGTTCTTCCTTGATTATTATGCAACTGGTCACTTAAATGTTGATGTTGCTGCAAATGTAGTCACTGGTATTGGCGCTGGTTGTGAACTTGCTGGCTGTGCATTAGTTGGCGGTGAAACTGCTGAAATGCCAGGCATGTATGAAGGCGAAGATTACGATCTTGCAGGTTTCTGTGTCGGTGTTGTTGAGCAAAGTAAAATTATTGATGGCTCTAAAGTCAAAGCGGGTGACGTTTTAATTGGTGTAGCTTCTTCAGGTGCGCACTCAAACGGCTACTCACTGCTTCGTAAAATCCTGGACGTGAAAAACGTTGACCTGAATCAAATCGTCGATGGCCGCCCACTTGCAGATGTTGCAATGGAACCAACACGCATTTATGTAAAACCAATTCTTGAACTGTTAAAACACGTTGATGTCCATGCGATGGCACACATCACTGGTGGTGGTTTACCAGGTAACTTACCTCGCGTACTTCCAAACGGTGCTCAAGCGCTTGTGAATGAATCTTCTTGGGAATGGCCTGAGCTATTCAAACTTCTACAACGCGAAGGCGGCGTAGAACAGTTTGAAATGTATCGTACTTTCAACTGTGGCGTTGGTATGGTGCTGGTCGTTGATGCAGCTGATGCAGACAAAACTGTTGAATTACTCAACCAGCTTGGCGAAAAAGCATGGGCAATGGGTCAGATTCAAGACAATGCTGAATCGGTTGCAGGTGCAGACGAAAAAATTCGTGTGATCTTCGCGTAATTTCGCATGATTAAAATTGCTGTACTTGTTTCAGGTAGTGGATCAAATCTGCAAGCCTTGATTGATGCCAATCTTTCAGGCCAAATTGTAGGCGTGATTTCCAACAAACCTGAAGCCTTTGCTTTAACACGTGCACAGCACGCAGGCATTCAGACTGCAATTATTGAACACAAGCAATATCCAAACCGTGAAGCTTTTGATGATGTCATGCATCAAAAGCTTTTGGACTGGGATGTGGATCTGGTGGTACTTGCCGGCTTTATGCGAATTTTAAGTGGAAAATTTGTGAAAGCCTGGGAAGGAAAAATGTTAAATATTCATCCTTCCCTGTTGCCTTATTATAAAGGTATGCATACGCATCAGCGTGTACTCAATACCGGTGATGTTCTGCACGGTTGTACGGTGCATTATGTTACGGCTGAACTGGATGCAGGTCAAGCGCTTGCCCAAGGTGTTCTCAAGGTTTCTCATCATGATACGGTAGAAAGTTTGGCAACACGTGTGCATAGCCTCGAGCATGTGATCTATCCACAAGTCGTAGAATGGATTTGTAGCGGAACGATTCAACATACTAAAGATGGTGTGTTATATCGAAATGAGAAAATGCAAGCGCCTGTTCAATTCTGCAAGTTCTAAAAAAATTTAGGGTGGTGTATCAAAAAGTATGCTAAAAAAAAGCAGGTTGAATTTTGATAAAATAGAGAAATGCAAATAACTCTAGAAATCAAATGTCCAACCTGCCTCAGTGACAGTATAAAGAAAAATGGCATCA